>JAGHDO010000058.1 GCA_021159885.1 Synergistota bacterium
CTTCCCTCTCTTAGTAAGAAAACCTTGCCCGAAAGCTTCTTAGAGGGTATAACCCTTTTCTGGCAATTTGAGCAAAGGATATCGTAAAGTCTCCCTTCTGGAACTATCCCAGGCGTATCGAGAAAAACAGTTCCATCAGGAAGAGATCTCTCAACAATGTCAATCGTTGTCCCGGGCCACGGGGAGATAGTTATATCTGTATCACCCAAAAGACGACCAACGAGACTGCTCTTTCCCACGTTGGTAGCTCCCATAAAGGCTATCCTTCTGCCGGGAAACGCAAACATCAGCTCATCCCAGAAACTTTTCAATCCCAATCCCTTTCGCGCGGAAATGAGAAAAAGCTTTCTCGTCCATCCCATTTCCTCAACGATCCATCTCGAAAGCTCCTCCTTAGAAAAGGGAAGAAGGTCCGTCTTGTTAACAACGAGCCAAATCTTCTCCACATTTTCGAACCTATCAATGAGCCAGCTTCCCTCTATATCAACCGCATCCACTATAAAACACACAAGATCCACGCTTTTAGAGATCTCATCAAAAGGAAAATCCCCCGCTGAAACGCTTTTAAAATCACCATAATGCTTTATCCTGAAGCATCGCTGGCACAGCTGAGCAGTTTCCATTTTCTCCGGAGGGACATAACCCGCTCTTCCAGGATCATCAGACTGCAGTAAAGCCCCGCATCCCAAACACCTTCTACTCATCGATCTCCTCTATATCTATTCCCTCCTTCCTCAAGCCCTCTATAACCTTCATGCATATCAGCAAACATGATGGTGTAGTATTAAGCACGATTTTTCCCTCACGAGGATCAAGCGTCCTTATCTCGCCTATCTCAGGGTAGCATTGAAAGATAGACGAGACGTAATATATATCCCTATAGTTAAGCCTAAATTTCCTATTAACGAGATCCCTGTCGGGTTTTACGCAGATATTTAGCTTTCGCTCTGACATGTTCTCGATACGTTCTCGAAAAGTGGTGCTCTCCGTTCCCCTTACTAACGAAGTAGAGATAATTAACCTTCGCCGGGAAAAACGCCGCCCTGATAGCCCTCTCCCCAGGATTACATATGGGACCTGGCGGTAACCCCTTATGAATATAAGTGTTATATGGAGAGTCTATCTTAAGATCCTCCAGCGTTAAACGTTCCTTTCTTTCAGGTAAGAGATATTCAACCGTTGCGCACGATTGAAGCTTCATCCCTCGCTTCAACCTGTTATAGAAGACCGCCGATATGAGAGGATATTCTTCCGGTTTCATGGCTTCCTTCTCAACAATCGAAGCAAGCGTTATAACCTGGTGAAATTTTAACCCAAGCTTCGGAAGCTGCCTCAGCATTCCAGAAGTGATCGCCCTCTCGAAAGCCCTAAGCATCGTGCTTATAACCATCTTAGGGGAGCTTCCCTTAGGGAAATAGTATGTCTCGGGGAAAAGATACCCCTCAAGACTCGATGAGGGAATATACGGTGCATATTTAAACCTAAGGAGTCGTTTTCCGTTCGAAACGAGTTTTAAAAATTCCTTATCTGAAGATATGACTCCCCTCTTAAGGAAGAGATCCGAGATTTCTCGCGCAGTTAAACCCTCATGTACAGTTACTTTCTCAAGCTGGGGCTTTTTCTCCAAAGCTGATATGGCTCCACAGATACTCATACCCTTCCTTAAAATATATCTCCCAGCTCGTAGAACGAAATGCTTCCTCTTAAGCTCTTCCAGAAATATATCTGCTCTCGCTATAACACCTCTTCTTTCAAGCTGCTCCGCAAGCGAAGAGAAACCCGTTCCCGGATACACATATATTTCCACCTCTCTCCCCTTAGGTGGAAAAGGAAAACCCTTGAGAGTCAAAGGGGAAAAAAGCGGATAGAGGAAAAGAAAAACTGCTACCCCCAAAATCAAAACTTTCAAAAGCAATCACCCCAAGATTTTCAGCAGAAGAATTTGCAATAAACCAACAAAAAAGCCCAATGCCCCGCCTGCTATCTCAACGAATCTTAGCTCCCGAGATGCTACCCGTCTTACTACCGTCTCAAGCTCCTTAAGATCAAACGAATTAACCTTACTTTCAACAAGCTCTTTCACGCTCAACCGCTCGAGAATTTCTCCCTTTATTTCCTTGCGTATTTCAGGAACAGCCTTACGTATCTCCTTCTCAATCCACCCCCTCACAAAATATGAGAGCTGATTCAACCATCTCTCGGGTATCCATGAGGGATAAACAGAGGTCATCCTTCTCTCGAGTAAAGACAAAACTCTATGAACTAAAATATCCTCGACTTCCTTACTCTCAAGCTCTGCCCAAATATCATCCTTTGATAAAAGCTCTTCTTCGACAACCTTACCCAGCGCCTTAGCTATAGCCTTCCTTCTCTTAGGCAAAACACCCTGAATTTCAACCCTGAAAAAGGGAATCCTCACGGGATCATAAGGCTTAAACAGCAGATGTATCGCAATAACATTCGTTATCCACCCTACAAAGGCGGCAACGAAAGGCAGGAAAACGTACTTCATTTAAGATTACATCTCTTCTCTCCCTAATGAAACCTCAGCCTCAGCATAATCAACTATACCACTAACGAGAAGCTGAGGCCTTTTAACGCGAACCAGTGCTTCATCAATAAAATCAAACTTTTCGAGGAACTCTCTTGCTATTTTAAACGCGAGTGTTTCTGTAAGGTAATACTTATGAGTCGTAACGAACTCGCGGGCTATCTCATATATCTTTTTGGGGGAAACGCTCAAAGCAGGATCATCCTCCTTAGTTGCTCTCTCAAGATCCATATAAAGCTCAACATCTACGAGAAACTTTTGCCCAAGCTCCCGCTCTACCTCCATCGTCCCATGAAATCCATAGAAAAGCATTCCCTTAACTGCAATCTTCCCCCTCACGTGGTATCCCTCCTTCGCAAAGATAACCGAGTTAAGGGCGGGGATCAACCCGCCCTTAACTTACTCGATTGTAATGGCCCCAACGGGACAGTTATCAGCTGCTTCCTGAGCGCAATCCGCCCCTTCCGGTTTTATGACCTTTGCCTTCCCTTCCGCCTCATCCATCTCAAAAACTTCCGGGCAGAGCTGAGCACACACGCCACACCCTATGCACTCATCAGTATTGATCTTTACGGTCATAGAAAGCACCCCCCTTACCGAAAAAAAATAGGTTAAGAGATTCAAATGAAACTATACTACAACACCCTTAACTTTTCAAGCTTTCGTCAATCGATCACAGAGAAATGTAGTGGAAACCCTCCCTTTTAGCCTCTTCCTCGTTAAAAAACCATCTAACATCGAACATCACAGGCTTTGGACTCGAAAGACAAAGCTTTCTAAGATAGGTCAGCGAAACCTCTCTAAAAGCGCGATGAGGAACTGCCAGAAGTATGCTACAAAAACCTCCCTTAAGCTCATCAGCACTTGAAACCATTTCAAAGTGACCATATTCTCTAAAAGCATCTTCTCTATCAACAAGAGGATCCCAAACAACGGGCTTTAAGGCAAATTCCTCAAGCTCGCTTACTATGTCCATAACTCTCGTGTTTCTGAAATCCCTCACGTTCTCCTTAAAAGCAAACCCCATGATTAAAACCCTTGCGCCCTTAAGAACGTGATTTAATTTCACAAGCTCTTTAACGAGCTCTCCTGCTACATATTTCCCCATTCCATCATTTACCCTTCTGCCGGCAAGTATAAGCTCCGGATGATGTCCTACCTCTTGAGCTTTATATGTTAGATAGTATGGATCCACGCCTATACAGTGCCCTCCTACCAATCCGGGATAGAACTTCAGGAAATTCCACTTGGTAGATGCCGCCTCGAGGACATCCTTAATCGGGATACCCATCGTGCGGAAAAGCATGGCAAGCTCGTTCATCAAAGCTATATTCAAATCCCTTTGAACATTCTCTATTACCTTTGCCGCCTCAGCCACCCTTATTGATGAAGCCTTAAAGATTCCTGCCTTTATAATTCTTCCATATATTTCCGCGAGCAGGTCGGTCACCTCAGGGGTATCTCCTGCCACCACCTTGACTATCCTATCGAGGGTGTGCTCCTTATCACCCGGGTTAACCCTCTCAGGGGAATATCCCACATGAAAGTCCACAAGGTGCCTTAAACCAGATCCATTCTCAAGTATCGGAACGCATATCTCTTCAGTAACACCCGGGTAAACCGTTGACTCGTAAACGACTATCGATTCCCTTTTTAAAACCCTTGAGACCATCTCAGATGCCATTTTCACCAAAGATAGATCCGGAATCTTATGCTCATCTATGGGCGTTGGAACCGTTATTATAAAAAGATTCCTGTCCCGCAGATCATCAAGGTGAGTGGTAAATTTAACCCCCGATCTTAAAATTTTTTCCCTTGAAACTTCCCCTGCCCTATCTATCCCCTCCTTAAGCTCCTTTATCCTGCGTTCTGATAGATCAAAGCCCACAACGTCAAAGCCCTCCTCGGAAAAGGATACAGCGAGGGGCAGACCCACATAGCCTAAACCCACTATGCCAATTTTCATTTTCCTATACTCCCCCCGTTTCCTTAATCATATCTATAAAAATATCGGTCAACTTGGGATCTACCTGGCTTCCCTTGCCTTTCTCAAGCTCTCTTATAGCCTCTTCCACGCTTTTTCTCCTCCTGTAAATCCTATCGCTAGTCATGGCATCAAAAGCATCTGCAAGGGCTATTATTCTCGCCCATAAGGGAATTTCCTCTCCCTTCAATCCATCAGGATAGCCCTTACCATCCCATCTTTCATGATGATGTTTTACAGCAGGAGCGAGATCCCTTAAAGCAGAGGATTCCCTCACAAGTCTCTCGCTTAAAACAGGGTGCTTCTTTATCTTCTCAAATTCCTCTGGAGAGAGCCTTCCTGGCTTATTCAGAACGGCATCGGGAACGCCAAGTTTACCAACATCGTGAAGAATTCCCGCCCACATTACCTTCTCAACTTCCTCGTGAGAAAGACCAAGTCTCTTGGCAAGCTCCGAAGCCAGCTTGGCAACCCTCTCACTATGCCCCGCAGTGTAGGGATCGCGAAGTTCGAGACTTCTAACGAGCACCGATATAACCTCAAGATAAAAGCGCCTCTCCTCTCTTAAAAGCTCCTTTAAGGTAACGAAGCTAGAGATAAGCTTTCCAAAAACCTTTATAAATCTGATGGAAGCCTGTGAAAACTCCATTTCCTCCTTTGTGGTATCAAGAAATATACCTCCATAATATTTAGCCCTGAAAAATAGCCCTACGCAAAGCGTCTTCTTGATATCCGACGATCCAATGGATTTCAGAAAAGCCTTTACCTTCTCATCTTTGGTTTTCTCCGCTATTTTATCTATTACCCTAGGTTCCTCACCGGCTAAAACAAGCTGATCCACATCAAATTCAGCCTCAAGCACCCTATCGCTATAGCCAGTCTGTGCCACGCATCTAATCTTCCCATCTCTAACCACATAGATGCTCCCTCGATCAGCCTCAGGCACGAAGCGCATTGCGGCGGAAAGAACCTCCTCCATAAATCTCTTTTCCTCAACCCACGGATCGAACAGCAAAAGAACATCAGCGAGCCTCATTAATCTCTCATTGGTCTCTGAAAGCCTCCTAACATGAAGATCTATGCTCTCAACGAGCGAGGAGATAGCCTCCTCAAGCTTGGCTATCTCCTGCGGAATTTCTCCACTATACCCTGATCGCTCCCATTCGAACTTCCCCCTCGATAAAATTGCTCCTACCTTCCGTTCAAGCGACTCTATCGGAGAAACGATCTCGCTTATAACCCTCTTAGAAAGAAGAGCGGAAGAGAGAAACACCATGAGCATCGCCAGAATCATGCCCGTTATGGTCCGAAAAATTATCAGGGGCAAAGCAGTCTTATGGAAGAGAACGACTAAAACGATTCTTCTTCTCTCATCCAAAGGTATATAAATCTTCTCTTCGCTCCAGCTCACCTTAAGCCTCTTAATATTCCGGCTATTCAAAGCCCTACGTGCGAGCTCGAGATCTTTCTCTGATCCATCATCATAACCACCCAAAACTTGGACAAGCTTAACATCATCTATAAAGGAATACCTCGCTTTCAAACCGGATATAAATTCAGGAAGCGTGGGGATATCAAAAGCCTCAAGGAAGTCCCTCATATCGAAAGTGATCGCAAGAATATAATCGCCCTTTCTCGGAAAGTAAAAATAAGCCCTTTTGAAGAAAGAGAGCTCGGTCTTCTTCACCTCTCCCCGCTTAACTTTTCCCTTTACAAAGGTCATTAACGATTCCGAAGGCATCTTTCCTGGATAGAGCGAGTTAATTAATCTTCCCCCTTGATCGAATACAAACAGGCTAAATTTAAACCTAAAAAATTCCCTCAGCTTTCCTAAGTTAGCCTTCTTTGGACCACCCGATACATCAATTAAGGAGGAAGCCATGGGCAAAAAAGCCCTCATATCTATATCAACTTTATCCTCCACCCTCGCGACATCCCTTAGATATTCACGCATCATATCCGCAACGACGCCAGATATGAGCCTCGTCGTCCTTTCTCCATAACTCTCATAATTCATGTAGACGACGATGGCAACAGCGCCAAAGAAGAGCAAAAAAGCCATGAGAAAGACTTTAAAAAACGTCTTTAAGAGCAAATCCCTTATCTTCAAGAAGCCCACCTGCCCGATGAAAAGTATACCACACTTTTGCTATAATAAAATCGCGAGAGGAGGCGAGACAGAAACATGGATATAGGAAGAAAGATAAAACGGTTAAGAAAAGAGAAAAAGCTTACGCTACAGGAGCTATCAAAGAGGAGTGGGGTATCCCCCGGATATATCTCGATGTTAGAGCGAGGATTTAAAAAATCCCCAACGCTTGAGATCCTCAAAAAGCTAGCAAAGGGACTTGACATAAAGTTATCTGAGCTCATAGGAGAGGAGATAATCGAGTTCGAGCAGGATGAGAGAACGAAAGCTCTCCTAAGAGCAGCAGACGAGCTCTCAAAGCTCGATCTTGATTCCTTAGAAAGCCTGCTTAAGGCAATAAGGGAGATAAAAAAGCGCGACGGTAGATGAGCCTACCCGTAGACTTAGAAAGGATAGCACACAGGCTCGGAATAGTTCTCATCCCTTATGATTTTCCTCCCAGCATATCCGGAATGGCTTACGTCGGGCGCAGAAAGTTTGTGCTTTACAATCAGAATCACCCATTACCAAGACGCAGATTCACCATAGCTCATGAGATATACCATATAGAGAAACATATGCATGATGGAAAAACATCCCTTAATAAAGGCAATATCGAAAAGGAGGCTAACGCGGGAGCAGCGAGAATCCTATTACCATATAGAGACCTAAAGGCCCACCTTAAGGATCCTCGATGGCTTTATGATTTATCCGCTCTTGCGAGAAAGGCAATAGTGTCCCCGATAACGCTGGTCAGAAGAGTCCACGAGATTAAATTTGCCTCAATATCCCTTTTCGAGCTGAAGCTGAGAGAAAACGTCCTCTGCGTCAGAAGACTGGTAGGAGAACCATTTTCCATGCCTGGGTGGACTGCCCTCCTAGAGGGCGCGCGGGGTAGAGAGTTCTTTCTGAAAAAGAACGAGCTTCTTTACCGATTCTCGAACTACGGCAGAGCTCATCTCCTCTATGTTTATCCCCTTTAGCCTCATCACTGTGGCACTATCTTCTGTAATTATGTTATCAATTAAGCTTATACTTCATATTGAAATTCCATTTCAGTTATGTTATTTTAATCTTGGAAGGCTCTACAAAGGGGGTGAAGCTAATGGCATCTTCCAGCGGTGATCCTGAGAGACTAATGATCTATATAAACCCCGAAAGATGCATGGGCTGTAAATCCTGCGAGATAGCTTGTGCGATTGACCACTCTTCGAGCAAGAACCTCTTCGAAGCGATCTTCGAATCGCCTCTGCCGAAAGCAAGAACTAAGGTAATAGTAGCAGACCTCTTTAATGTGCCAATGAGGTGCCAGCATTGTGAGGATGCACCTTGCATAAATGTATGCCCCACAGGTGCGATAGCAAAAACCCCTGAGGGATTCGTTTCACTGAAAACGGAAAAGTGCATAGGATGCTTGATGTGCGTCTTAGCCTGTCCCTTTGGGCATCCAAGATACGAATCAGAGTACAAGTCGGTCCTTAAATGTGAATTCTGCGCCGATAGAGTCAGAGAAGGAAGGCTTCCTGCCTGCGTTGAGGCGTGTCCAACTGGAGCGCTTCTCTTTGGAACCGTCGAGGAAATAATGGATGAGATTAAAAAGGAAAGCGCTGAGAGGCTCGTCCAGGGATTAAAGACTCCCGAGGTTGTGCTCGTTAAAGCGGAGCCCGCCAAGGGCGAGACGCCTACGGGAGTCAAACCAACTGATGTTTACTTAGCCTACTTAAAGGTAAAGTGGTACTAAAAGGAGGTGTCCTCAGTGAAAGATTACATAAGGTATAAAGTAGCCTCCAAGGGGGTATCGATAACGAAAAACGTGAGCAACTTAATAGAAAAGGCAGAGGAAGACGGCGTTAAGACCGTATGGCATAGATTCTTAGAACAGCAACCGCAATGTGGATTCGGACAGCTTGGGATATGCTGCAGAAACTGCGCCATGGGACCATGTAGAATCGATCCCTTTGGATCAGGACCAAACAGGGGAATATGCGGAGCAAGTGCTGACACAATAGTTGCGAGAAATATACTAAGGATGATAGCCGCTGGAGCTGCAGCACATAGCGACCATGCAAGAGATGTAAATCATGTTTTTAAGATGACCGCGAAAGGTGAAACTCCATACTATCGCCTGACAGACACGGAAAAGCTTGAAACCCTTGCCAAGGCTCTCGGCGTGGAAGTAGATGGAAAAAGCTCAAGCGAGGTCGCAATTGAGGTTGCAGAAATACTGGAGAGGGAATTCGGAAAGCAGGATGATGAACCTCTAAGGCTTCTTATGGGGCTCGCTCCCAAGAAGAGGATAGAGGTTTGGGAAAAGCTCGGTGTACTCCCAAGAGCCATAGATAGGGAGATATGCGAATGCATGCACAGAACTCACATAGGCGTAGATGCTGATCCTGCAAGTCTTCTCCTTCACGGCGTCAGGACTTCCCTAAGTGATGGATGGAGCGGATCAATGATGGCAACTCTCCTAAGCGATATTCTCTTTGGAACCCCTAAGCCCTTAAAATCTACAGCTAATTTGGGAGTTCTTAAGGAAAACATGGTCAATATTATTCTTCACGGACACAATCCCATCCTCTCTGCAAAGATAGCAGAAATAGCCGAAAGCGATGAAATGCAGGAGTTAGCCAGGAAAAACGGAGCTGAAGGGGTAAACGTTGCCGGAATGTGCTGTACCGGCAATGAAATCCTCATGAGAATGGGAGTCCCGCTTGCAGGAAATATGCTTATGCAGGAGCTTGCCATCATAACCGGCGCTGTAGAAGCAATGATAGTTGACTATCAGTGCATCATGCCCGCTGTGGTCGATGTTGCAGGATGCTATCATACCAAGATCATAACAACAGAACCCAAGGGGCACATCCCAGGAGCTATGCACATAGAGTTTCATCCCGAGAAGGCGGATGAAATAGCCACAGAGATAATAAAAACTGCCATAGAGAATTACAAAAATAGAATAAAGGAAAGGATTTTTATACCGAAGGAGAAGATGGAGCTCATGGCAGGATTTAGCGTAGAAGCGATATTGAGTGCACTCGGGGGAACGCTCGAGCCTCTCATCAACCTGATAAAAGATGGCACCATTAAAGGTGTAGTTGGAATAGTTGGATGCAATAACCCGAAAGTTATCCACAACAATAGCCATGTAACCTTAACCAAAGAGCTCATAAAGAGAGATATCCTCGTTGTTGGAACCGGATGCTGGGGTATAGCTGCCGCAATGCATGGGCTTCTCAACGTGGGAGCTGTGGAGGAAGCAGGCCCCGGACTTAAGAAGGTCTGCGAAAGCTTAAGCATCCCGCCATGTCTCCACATGGGATCATGCGTGGATTGCTCAAGGATACTCATAGCCCTTGGAGCCATGGCGGAGGCTATCGGTGTTGATATCTCTGAACTTCCAGCTGCAGGATCTGCCC
Source organism: Synergistota bacterium (assembly GCA_021159885.1). NCBI lineage: Bacteria > Thermotogati > Synergistota > Synergistota bacterium. The sequence goes on from JAGHDO010000058.1 coordinate 10,080, forward strand.
CTGAGTGGATGAGTGAGAAGGCGGTATCCATAGGAACCTATTTCGTGGCAAGCGGAGTCTTTACTCACCTCGGTGTGATACCGCCCGTCTTAGGAAGCCAGACGGTAACGAAACTCCTAACCGAGGATATAGAGAGCCTCATTGGAGGAAAGTTCTATGTGGAACCAGATCCAGTGAAAGCAGCAGAGACCATTTACGCCTTTATTCTGGAAAAGAGGAAGAAGCTGGGACTCTCATGAGAATACTGGTAGCAGGAAAGGGCGGGGTCGGTAAAACAACCGTCTCCGCCCTTCTCGCATACGAGCTCGCGGAAAAAGGATACAGCGTGCTCGCGCTTGACACAGATTCCGTTCCCAATCTTGCACAGAGCCTTGGCATTCCCTATGAAGAAGCAGAAAAAATTATTCCCCTTTCCAAAAACGAAGAACTTGCTGAGAAAAGAACTGGAGCCCGTCCTGGTGAAGGATGGGGAACCCTCTTCTCGTTAACGCCGAAGGTTAACGATATAGCAGACTCATATGGATTGAGAATTTCTAAGAACCTTAATCTTGTTGTAGTAGGAAGCATAGATCAAGGCAAAGAAGGCTGTCTTTGCCCCGCCATAGCCCTCGCGAGAGCCTTTCTTAGGCATGTTCTGTTGAAAAAGGGAGAGGTAATTGTCGTAGACTGTGAAGCAGGAGCCGAGGTTTTTGGAAGAGGACTTGCTGAAAAGTTTGATGTCATGCTTTGCATCTCTGAACCAACTTATAAGTCTCTGAGAATCGCCAGAAAGCTCCTCAAAATGGGAAGAGAGCTTTCCATTTTAAGAAGCTTTCTCGTTATAAATAAGGTTCAAGACGAAATCATAGAAAGTTTATATGAGCGTGTCTTTAAAAATGATAACATTCCTCTCCTCGCTCTTCCGTTTGATGCGGAACTTAGGCGCTGTGAGGAAGCCGAGGGCGGGGTAAATTCCCTACCGAGGGAAACTCCCCTTAGAAAAGGAATTGAAAAAATCGTCAGTGAGATAATGGAGGGATAAAAGATGTCCCAGGAACCAATAGAAGAAAAAATCGATGAAATCATATCGAGATACCCATCTCCCACGGGAAGGGTCCTAAGCGTACTCGAAGATATTCAAGAAGTTGAGGGGTATCTTTCTAAGGAAGCGCTAAAACTACTTTCCAAAAAGCTCAAGATTCCACTCGCTAATCTATACAGTTTAGCCACTTTCTACTCCTTCTTTAACCTCAAAGCGGTGGGAACCTACACCATCACGGTATGTATGGGAACCGCATGCCACGTTAAAGGAGCGCCGAGGGTCCTCGAGACACTGAAGAAACTGCTGGGAATAGATGAAGGAGAGACAACATCCGACGGAAGCTTCACGCTAAGCGCAGCGAGATGCTTTGGAGCGTGCAGTATAGCCCCCGTCATAAAGATAAACGATAGGGTATACGGACACATAACACCGGAGATGCTACCATCTATACTTAAGATATATGGGTGGCGAGAGAAAAAATGAGAATAACAGGCAGAACCGATCTTAATGCGGTGAAACAAAAAGGGCTTAAAAAGCTTCTCTGCGATAAGGTAAGGATCGCGGTGGGATTTGCTACATGTGGAATAGCTACTGGAGCAGACGAGATCTTCAAAACGCTGAGTAAATCTCTCGTAAACGCTAAGGAGAGGGTATCTCTCAAGAAGGTTGGATGCATAGGCTATTGCAAGGAAGAGCCCATAATAACGGTAAGATTTCCCGGAAAGCCTATTCTGCTCTTCCCAAGAGTCTCTCCTGAGAAAGCTGCAAAGTTAGCGGAAGGCGTGCTCGCTGGGAAAATCTCCCCTGAAGGAGCCCTTTGCAGGATAGATAGCTGGGATCATGTTATAACCAAGATAAGCTATGGAGATGGATTCGGAGAAATACCACGCTATGAGGATATCCCATTTTTTAAATATCAGAGAAAACTCATCTTGAGAAATGCGGGAATTATAGACCCAGAGGATATAGAGGAATACATAGCCGTGGGAGGATACAGCGCGCTGATCAAAGCACTTACGGAAATGACACCGAGCGAGATAATCGATGAGGTTAAAAAATCGGGCTTAAGAGGAAGGGGAGGAGCGGGATTCCCAACGGGACTTAAGTGGGAAATAACCGCACAAGAGAAGGTCGAGACCAAGTACCTGATATGCAACGCCGACGAGGGAGATCCAGGAGCTTACATGAACAGGAACGAAATGGAAAGCGATCCCCACTCTCTTATAGAGGGCATGATAATTGGAGGATACGCCATAGGAGCGAGGGAAGGAATAATATACATAAGAGCGGAATATCCTCTTGCCGTAAAGAGAATAGAGAAGGCTTTAGAAGAAGCCAGAAAATACGGTTTCCTTGGAGAAAGAATATTGAACACGAGCTTCAGCTTCGACATAAGAATAGTAAAAGGAGCGGGAGCTTTCGTATGTGGCGAGGAAACCGCTCTTATAGCATCAATAGAGGGAGAAACCGGAAGGCCCCGACCAAGACCACCCTTCCCCGCGGAAAAAGGACTATGGGGAAAGCCCACCTGCATCAATAATGTGGAAACCTGGTGCAATATTCCACTAATTATAGCCAAGGGGGGAGATTGGTTCTCCCAGATAGGCACGAGCGGAAACTCCGGAACTAAGGTATTCTCACTTGTAGGTGAAGTAGATAGAGTGGGGCTGGTGGAAGTTCCTTTAGGAACCACATTGAGAACAATCATATTTGACATAGGCAATGGCTCTCCCGAAGGAACAAAGGTTAAAGCGGTTCAGATTGGAGGACCATCAGGAGGATGTGTGCCTGCAAAGCTTTTCGACACTCCCGTTGACTATGAAAGTCTTAAAAGTGCAGGCTCCATAATGGGCTCCGGTGGTATGGTCGTCATGAGCGAAAAAACCTCTATGGTAGAAACGGCAAGATACTTTCTGACCTTCACAAGCGATGAATCATGCGGTAAGTGTACACCATGCCGGGAGGGATTAAAACACATGCTGAACATCCTTGAGAGAATCATAGCGGGCAGAGGCACGAGGGAGGACATAAAAACCCTTGAGGAGCTTGCCCTAACGATTAAAGCAACCTCACTATGCGGTCTCGGTCAAACCGCTCCAAACCCCGTGCTCACGACGCTCAGATACTTTAGAGAGGAGTATGAAAGGAAGATAAAGAGATGAAGGTTAAGATAGTAATAGATGGCAAGCAAATAACAGCCGAAAAGGGAGAAATAATTTTATCCGTGGCGAGAAGAGAGGGTTTCGATATCCCCTCCCTTTGTTTTCACGAGGCATTCGAAAACGGATACGGTGCCTGTAGACTTTGCATCGTAGAAGTTATAAAGGGAAATAGGCCCGGTTTAACAACCTCCTGTACACTTAAAGCGGAAGAGGGGCTTGAAATTCTGACCAGCACTCCTGAAATAGAAAAGCACAGAAGGACTTTGCTTGAGCTTTATTTAGCCCAAGCCCCATCTTCCGACCTAATTAGGGAACTTGCCTCAAGGTACGGCGTTGAGAAAACGCGCTTTCCCAAAAGATTCATCCCGGGGGATCCTCTTGGAAATAAGTGCGTACTTTGCGGACTATGCGTAAGAGTATGCGGAGAGATCATGAACGCTGGAGCCATAAGCTACATAGGAAGGGGAACCTCCACGGAGATAAATACCCCATTTTTCGAGGAAAACCCAGACTGCCTGGGATGTGGAGCATGTGCGCATATCTGCCCTACGGGAGCGATAGACTTAGAAGACATAAATAGCACACGTGTCTTAAAATCTTGGAGCAATACGAAGGTAAAGCTAAAAATATGCGAGATATGCGGAACCCCCTTCTTACCGGAACCCATATGGGGGAAGTTTTCCAACTTGATCGACCGTGAGCTTATCGAAGAGCTTGAGCGAATCTGCCCCGAGTGCAGAAAATCGGTATACGCTAAAAGGTTAACAGCTCTCTTTCAAGCTCCTTAAGCTCCGGATGAACATATCTTCCCTCCTCCAATATCTTAACACCATCTCCTAAAAGGGTGGGGCTAAGGCAAATACCATCTGCGTGGCTTTTTGCGAAACCCGCGCTCCCCTTAAAGCAAGCTCCCTGATTGCCGATGCCCCACTCAAAAGCTTCCCATACCCTTTCATCCTCAAGCACATTTCCGGTTAGAATCGCACCCGGATTGCAACCATAGGAAATATGAGCCAGCGAAAAACATGTTGGGATCATCAAAGCTCCTAAGCCATCCCTCAAATATCCTCGCTTCCTTTCCACCGTAAACCTTAATTACCTTTCCTCTCTCGATATCCATAAATATGGGCTCTTTTAGGAGCCCAAGCTCCTCCGGAGGATAAACGGAACCATCGAAAACGAGCGTTCCGTTTATCGTCTCCTCCACGGGAGCCCAATCTACCTGCCCTATGAGCATATACTCTCCAGGGCCCTGAACCTCTCCCTCAACAAATATGGGTCTTTCTGGATCGTTTTCAAACTCGAGGTCCGTCCCCGCGGGAGTGGTCATTCTCATCTTTCTCGTCTTTAGCGTGATATCAGCGAGCCTTCTCTGGAATTCCGAAAGGAGCGGAACATTTACTCTTCCCACCGTCCTCACGATCATCTCCTTCGTCATGCCAACGAGACACATATACCTTATCTTTCCCCTTTCCATCGCCTTATCATAAGTCCCCAATCAGGAGTGGGAGGTTGCACGCCCAGTCCAAGGAAGCTCAAGGCAGCGACCTCAAGTATCGCAGAACCGATATCCATGGTAGCCTGAACTATCAAGGGAGAAACGGAATTAGGAAGTATGTGCCTTAATATAATCTTTACGCTCCCTATTCCCATGCTCTTCGCGGCTTCGACATAGGGCCTTTCCTTAACCGATATCGCCATTCCCCTCACCAAACGCGTATACCAGGGCCACCAGCTTATCGCAAGAGCCAAAATAGCGCTTATCATTCCCCTACCAATCGTCGAGGCTATAAGAAGAGCCAATAGCAAAGGAGGAAAAGCTAAAAATATATCTGTTATCCTCATTATAACGAGGTCCACCCTGCCTCCAAAGTATCCTGCTACTACCCCTAAGGGAAGCTCTATTAATACCGCAAGTAGCACGACGCTGAAGCCCATTATCATAGATGTGCGAGCTCCATAAATTACCCTGCTTAAAACATCCCTGCCCAAGTGATCCGTCCCGAAAGGATGAGAAACGCTTGGCGGAAGAAGCCTCTCTTCGAGGTTTGGAGCTCCCTTAGCCTGCTCTGGATATGGCGCTATAAGGGGAGCAAAAACCGCTATGGCTACCAGCGAAACTATTACCCAGAAGCCAAGAGCTGATATTCTACTCCTTAAAAGAAGCCTTAGAAAAGTCATCTTATGAATGCCATCTCCCTTAAAGCGTTATTCTTGGATCCAGATAGACCTGTATAAGATCAACGATCAGATTTATAAAGACATAAGCGGTTGCAGCTACGATCGTTACCCCACAAACGGCAGGATAGTCCATGCTCAAGATAGAATTAGCCGCGTATCGCCCAAGTCCCGGCCAGTTAAATATAAGCTCAACCAGAAAGGCTCCAACGAGGGTATAAGCGAACGAGAGCCCCACGGTTATGAGAGCGGGCGCTATGGTGTTCTTAAGGGCATACTTAAAATATATCCTTTGAGGGGAAAGCCCATAGGCATGAGCGGTTCTTATATAGTTTTCTTGAAGAACCTCAACCATCATGGAGCGCACTTGCCTCGTTATAAGTCCCACGGGATAAGCGGCAAGCGTAATGGCGGGAAGAACGATGGTGCTCGCCCTATCCGAGAGAGAAAGAACGCCAAGATACTTAAAGAAAAGAAGCTGGAGTATTATCCCAAACCAGAAAGGAGGAAGTGAAACCCCGCTGACCGCTATAATTCTCGAAAGGTTATTGCTTCCAAAGGGGTTCATCCAGATGGAGCTCCGCTCTCGCCTTTTTTATCGCCTCAACGGTAGGATGAGCGCCGACCCACAAAGCTGCTGAGTCGGCGGGAACCACCCTTGATATAGCAAAAACTATGCTAACAACTCCAAATACTACAACTACAGCGAGAAGCAGTCTATAGAGTATATATTCCCAAAACTTCAACGCTTGTAAAGATCGTAAAAGTAAACTGTTTGAGGATATCCAGGATTAGCCTTAAATCCGCCAATGCTCTTATGAATAACGTATATAGCATCGGGACAATAGAAGAAGATGGAAGGAGCGTCATCCATTAAAATCTCTTCCGCCCTCTTATAAAGTGAGCTCGCGAGGTCTGGATCCACACCCTCAAGCTGAACTGCCTTGTCAATTAGCTTATCAAACTCAGAATTAGAGTAATAGCAGAGATTAAAGTTTATCTCCTTCTCGCTGTGGAACATATTAAAGAGAAAATCGTAGGGCGTAAGATAGGTAGGCCACCAATACATAACGAGGATATCCTGAGCCTTTTGAGGATCGCTCTTCGCCAAAGCCCACTGCTGTTCCCAATTCATGGGCCTTATCTCAAGTTCTATTCCAAGCTTTTCCCACTCAGCCTTTAGAATTTCAGCGACCTTTTTCTCAGCATCATCGCCCTGTGCATAGGTTAGCATAATCTTAAAGCCACCATTGGGATAGCCTGCTTTCCTAAGCAATTCCTTTGCCTTCTCAAGATCATACTTATATCCCTTCATATCCTCAAAATATCCGAACATTCCCTTTGGTATCGGGCAGTTAGCCACGCTCCCATACCCATGAAGTATATATTTAACGATCTTTTTATAAGGCGTCGCATAGCAAAGTGCCTGCCTCACGAGCTTATTGTTCAACGGTTTCTTCTTAGTATTAAGCAAACCATACAGTTCCTGATACGATGGAGACCTATCTACCACCACGTTTGGGTTTTTCTCAAGCTTGGGGACATCGTCCAGGGGCAAATCACGGGCTATATGTATCTGCCCGCTCACTACCATCTGCTCTCTAAGGGAAGCATCTGGCACTATTTTGACAATTGCTATATCAAACTGGTTTTTCTTCCAACCTCCCCAGTACCCCTTAAACTTTCTCATAACTATCTCGGTTTTTGGATCGTACTTAACCAGCATATAAGGACTGCTACCAGCATCGTGTCCCTTATTCAGGTATTCCGCTATCTTTTTATCATCGCCTATCTTGGAAAGCAGCTTGCTATCCATTATATAGGCGCCATATCCAGCAGAAGCTATAAGAGGAAGATCCGCGGGATACCTGAGAGTAAACTTAACCGTATATTTATCGAGAACCTCTACCTTCTTTACCGGGTCCCAGATAAAAGCCGCTCCTCCTTTCATCCTTATAGTTCTGTCAACGGACCACTTAACATCATAAGCAGTGAGCTCGTTTCCGCTATGAAACTTAACCCCTTTTCTTATATGGAATATCCACTCAGTTCCATCCTTATTCGACTTCCATGAAGTAGCAAGCCAAGGTTTCAATCCCTCCGGAGTATACTTAACCAAACACTCATAAAGATTGACGAGTATAACTATGGAATTGGAAAACTCCGTGCTCGGATCGAGGGTTATCATCTCGCTCCCATAGCCGTATATAACGACATTGGTTTTAGCATGGGCATATCCCACCGGCAGAATCATTACCGCAAGGAAAACAAACACGAGGAGGCAAATAAGCCTCTTCCTCAAAAGCCACACCCCCTTAAAAAAGTTCTTTATCTGATTATAGCTTCATTTATTCGTATGCGTTAAGAAAAAAGCTTGAGCCCCGGCTTTCACATCTTAGCCAGGGCTCAGAAAAGCCGCAAACATCTTCTCAGTAGAAGCAGCCTGCTGCTGAGTAACAGATGCTATGTTCTCTATCGCTCGGTTCCCGCCGTACTCCCAAAATGCCCATCGGGCTTAGCAAGGAAAAGCACGCTCAGCTTTTCCCCACCATCTTAAGGTAGCGATCAAAGTCATCCTTCACCTGGCTCCACTTCATCTTATCGACGCTATCCCACGCTGAGATTGCCTCTACCTCACCCACTATACCCTCAAGGTGAACTCCTACCTGATGAGCCCTCGCGTTAACTATCTCAACCCCATCCTCGGATATAAGGCTCATCATCTCATTCTTAAGCCTGTATTTGTAAAATTTTAAACTTTGTTTATTATAGCTATTATTTCTAAAGGCTCATCACTAATGCACTTTACGCCATGACTCTCTCCGCTTCTCGTTATAACGAGATCCCCGGGTTCCACTTCTTTAATCTCACCATTGTCATTAACTTCACCCCTTCCCTTAAGGATAAAATATATTTCCTCATCTCCAAGATGCTGATGATATCCCACAGAGGAACCGGGAGGTATCAAAACATGCATAGCTTTTATAGCACCTTTATCCCTGTCTTCCTTAAAGAAGTAGTTTATGAAGATTTCTCCCTCACCACCTCGAAAATCCCTCTTAACCTCAGAAAGCTTATCAGTGGATTTTATAAGCATTTTTATCTACCTCCTTGACATCATTCTGATATAAAATATATTATACGTTAGTGTTGATATTACCATACTAATAGTCGCCTGCCAATAGTAGCAAGATGTATACTTAATTTTTGGGAGGTGAGAATAAAAAATGAGTCTAAACGTAGAACCCAAGGATATACTTGAAGCTTTTAAGATAATACGCACCTATCTTAGGGAAACCCCATTTGAGTACTCCCCCCTCTTAAGCGAGAGGGTGTGCTCAAGAGTTTTCCTGAAGCTTGAGAACTTTCAGTTAGCGCGATCCTTCAAGGTAAGAGGAGCCTTAAATTTGATGCTCAACATTAGAAGAAAGGAAGGAATAAGCGAGGTAATAACCGCATCAAGTGGAAACCACGCTCAGGGGATAGCATTTGCTGCCAGAGCACTCAACATGAAGGCAACGATAGTCGTTCCAGAAACATGCCCAGAAACGAAGAAAAAAGCCATTAAGCTTATAGGAAGGGAAAACGTTAGGTTGATGGAAGCAGGAAATGTATACGATGAAGCAGAGGAAGAAGCTATAAAAATAGCCTCTAAAAAGGGGGTTCCCTTCGTGCCTCCCGCTGAGCACAGATTGATAATGGCAGGAGCGGGAACCGTGGGGCTCGAGATGATGCTTGAAAACCCAGATCTCAACCTAATACTCGTTCCCGCGGGAGCCGGTGGACTTATCCTCGGAATCGCAACGATCGTTAAGGCATTAAACCCTCAGATAAGAATTTACGGTGTCCAAAGCGAAGCCTCTCCGCCATGGTATTACTCCTGGAAAGCAGGAAAGCTCGTTGAAGTTGAGATAAGAGAATCCTTAGCCGACGGCTTAAGCGGAGGTATAAAAGAAGAAATGCTTGAGTTAGCCAAAACGCGCGTTGATGGCTTTCTACTCGTGAGTGAGGAAGAAATAGCGAATGCAATGAGATATGCTATAACCGAGCTTCACCAGATCGTTGAGGGAGCGGGAGCAGTTGGTTTAGCAGCTATTCTAAGTGGGAAGATAGATGTAAGGGATAAAAGAGTAGGAGTTGTAATAAGCGGAGGCAACGTAGATTCGAAAACCATAACGAGGATCCTAAGCGGAAATTAATTTTCCCCTTTCAATATCTCCCTCACCGCATGCTCATAAAGTCTGTTCTGAAAGCGTATCACCCTGCCTATCGGATCGTAAAAGAGTACCTCCTTCTCGACAAGCTCTTTAACGAGGTCAAGTTTCTCCTCTTCATAATAAAGATTTTCCCCTTTAACCGCTCGCTTCAATATTTCCTTTAGATCCCTTCTTTTCCTTGTCGATTCATATATCCTGGATAAGGTTAACTCATAAAGCTCCTCAATCACTTCCCTCGGGTTCCCTTCGAGCACCTCTTCTAATATCCATGGGACTCCTCCAGCCATTTCGATGACATACTTAGCGTCTTCTTCTGGTAATCCCTCTTCAAGGAGAATTTTCAAGGTTGTTTTATCATCGAAGAAGTCGACAAGATAGAAACGAGATGTGCTTTCAAGGGTTGAATCACTATAAACTCGCTCTATGAAGAAGGTATCTGAGGTCATAACTATCACATGTGAAAGATGAAGCACCTTCGTAAGCCTGACAAAGAAGTTAAATAGCTCGTTTATCAAAGGTCTCTGATTATTAGGACTGTTTAGGTAAACCTCTTTTAGCTTCTGTAACTCGTCAAAAACGAGAACAGGGATCATGCCCTCCTTCCTATCCTTCTCCAATATTCTTCTCATTTCCGAAAAGGGATTAAGCTCTCCCTTCAATATCCTTATCAACTCTCCTCCACTCAGCTCAAAAGCCCCGTAGTTTACCCCAACTACTCCAGAAACAAACTCCAGCATCCTTCTTAACCAACCTTTTTCCTTGAAAAATAGATTTAAAACAGAGTTATATGTGGTAATCGCTTCTTCACGCAAATCATACCAGTAATACTTAAACTTATCCTTGGATAGTTCCTCAACTACTCTTTGAAGAAGCGTGCTCTTCCCGCTTGATTTTGGCCCATAGATAAATAGCAAAGCGTTAGGCTCAGTCTGAAGATACCTCTTAAGCCAATTAAGCTCTCTTTCCCTGTCCCAGAATTTCAAGCAAAACACCTCCTGCTCATTTCAAAAAATATTCTATCATATCTATGCGAAAACCGCAGGGAAAGGGAGCAAAGTAGAAAAAATAATTGAGGGAAGATCATATTCACTATGAGAGGAAGAGAAGAGGGCTTACTCCTTAAGAAAGGATTCTATATCCTCGATACTTCGAGCCCTAATTATAAGCTCACGTATACGCTTAAGCCTTTCAAAATCGCTTATTCTTTTTATACGAAAGAATAAATCTAAAGCCTCCGTTCCAAACTTCAAAACGAGATTAAGCTCTATAATTTCAAGAAGAGCCTTTCTCATTTCCTCCGAGACCCTTCCAGAACCGTTCAAAACCAATATTCTCCCCTCACATAGATATCTTTTACACTATTATAACACAAATTGATCGAAACAAAAACACAAAATCATTAAAAATGTGTTTTCGCAATTATTTATTAAAAAAAAAAAAAAAAAAAAAAAAAAAAAAAAAAAAAAAAAAAAAAAAAAAAAAAAAA
>JAGHDO010000059.1 GCA_021159885.1 Synergistota bacterium
TGGTTTCTATTTATGGTATACCCGTATTTGCGGTCAAGGGAGAGGATAAGGATAGATACTATTCTCATATAAAAGCGGTATTATCTAAGGAACCTCACATAACGATGGATGATGGAGCGGATTTGATTTCAACACTTCATAAGGAGAATCTCCCCTCCATAAGGAATGTCATAGGAGGCACGGAGGAAACAACAACAGGTGTTATAAGGCTGAGGGCTATGGCAGACAGCGGCGTTTTAAGGTATCCGGTTATAGCGGTAAACGAGGCTTTAACCAAGCATATGTTTGACAATAGATATGGTACCGGGAGAAGCACAATAGACGGTATAATGAGAGCAACGAATAAGCTTCTTGCGGATTCCGTTTTCGTCGTTGCGGGATATGGATGGTGCGGTAAGGGAGTTGCCATGAGAGCTCGTGGTATGGGGGCTCATGTTATAGTTACGGAGGTTGATCCGCTAAAGGCTATAGAGGCATGGATGGATGGCTATTCGGTTATGAAGATGGAAGAGGCGGCTAAGGTAGGCGATATATTTTGCACCGTTACCGGTGATATAAACGTTATAAGGGAAGAGCACTTTAAAGTCATGAAGGATGGGGCTATACTTTGCAACGCCGGTCACTTCAATGTGGAGATAGATATTCCCGCGCTTGAGCGAATGGCAGTTTCTAAGAGAAAGGTGAGAGAGCTTGTTGATGAATATGAGATGCCGGATGGAAGAAGAATATATCTGCTTGCTGAGGGACGTCTTATAAATCTCTCAGCTGCTGAGGGGCATCCTGCATCTGTTATGGATATGAGCTTTGCCAATCAAGCTCTCTCGGCAGAATATCTTGTCAAGCATGGAAAGGAACTGCAGAATAAGGTATATGCGGTTCCAGAGGAGATAGATAGAGAAGTTGCCCATCTTAAGCTTCACGCTCTCGGCATAGAAATAGATGAGTTAACGCCTGAGCAGAGGAAGTATCTTTCCTCTTGGGAGGAGGGAACATAAAGCTTGGTAGGAACGATAGTTAATACTGGTGCAGTTATAGCTGGGAGCTTGATAGGTTTGACGGTCAGAAAGGGAATGCCTGATAGGGTGAGAAGGGCTATGCTTCAGGCGCTGGGGCTTTCTACTCTTCTTATAGGAATGAAAATGGGTTTTGAGGGAAAGGAGCTACTTGTTGTTATCCTTTCCCTCGTTGTTGGGGGAGCACTGGGTACATGGTGGAGTCTTGAATACAAAATAGAGGGAATAGGAAGGTTCTTTGAGAAAAAGCTCAAGCGAGAGGATATAGTGAAGGGGTGGCTAACCGCGACTATGATCTTTTGTGTAGGACCTATGACTGTGCTTGGGTGCTTTCAAGATGGCTTGATGGGCAAACCGGATCTCCTATTCTTAAAATCTCTGCTTGACTTTGTTACCTCTGCTATGCTTGCATCTGCTCTCGGCTTTGGGGTATTGCTTTCCGCCGTTTCAGTTCTCGTCATACAGGGGACTCTTACTCTTCTTGCGTCTCAGCTTTATTTTCTCAAGGAATCTTTTATTCTCGGGAACTTTACGGCAACGGGGGGATTGATGGTTCTCGCCATAGGGCTACGTCTCCTGGAGATAAAAGACATAAAGGTGGGTGATTTTCTACCTGCTCTTATCGTTTCTCCTTTAATAAGTGCTTTTTGGAAGTGAAAGTATATTGCCTATGAAAATCTTCTTAAGCTCCCTTCTTAATATTGAGTAGCGAATATAAAGCGAAAGCTTTCTTTTTCTTCTCTCCCAGAATTTTTTTTCCTCTGGGGAAGAAGACTTTCTCTCAAATGTCCTTATTCGTGATAACGCTATTCTGAACTTGGAGCGATCATCAAGGGATGAAATGGCTTCTTTCAAAAGGAAAAACCCATCCTTGATAAATTTTCCTTCTCCTATAAGATTTAGGAGAAATTTCTGTTTCTTTCCGATCCTTATCTTTTCTACATTAGGGATTCCGGTTTTCAGAATTTCTCTTGAGAGCGGTTCAATTTTGAAGTTCATGGCTTTAAGAATTTTAAGTAATGTTGGTAAAGCTTTAAGAGCGCTGGGACAGGAGTGCATCAGTACGATGCTTCTGTCCCAGCTTAGCATCAGGGTCTTCAAGATGATGGAGAGCTCTCCCTTCCCTTCGTAGTCTCCCGTATTTACATCCCAGAAAATGGGTTTGAAACCAAGTTCTCGGAAAACAATCTCTTTTTCTTTCGAAATTCTCCCTCCTGGTGGTCTAAAAATCTTTGGGAAATACCCGAGTACATCTCCAAGTATTATCTCCCCCTTGATAAGATCTTCCAAGGCCTCATGCAGGTTTTCGTGGGGGAATCTGTTATGATGATAGGTATGGTTTCCTATAGTGTGCCCCCTTTGAGCTAAATCTTTTACTATATTTTGGTGTGCTAAGATCTTTTCCCCGACGAAGAAGAAAGTTCCCCTCCCAGAATTTTTTTCTAACTCCTCCGCTATTTTTTCCGTATAGGGGATGAGCGGTCCGTCGTCAAAGGTCAGGTAAATTGTTTTCTCCTTGATGATCGGTATAAAAATTAGCACTAAGCATATTAAATATGGGAGTGTCTTTTTCATGTTTTATATTATAACACTCTTGAGGTTGAGGGAGTTTATTGTTATTATAGAGAAAAAAAGATAAAAGATATTCCTTTTCGGCTCGCAGGATGTCCCGACGGAAAGGAGGTGAGAGGTGTAAGGGGAGGATTCCTGCGTAGCTCAATAAGAACGCAAGGGAGGGATGCTCTGTGAGAAAAGCCGCGTTGATTTCGGGTCTTGGGGTATTGGTTCTCGTTATTTTCGTTCTCGCGGGCGCTTCTGTATCATTTGCGGCGAAGGCGATTATATGGAAGTCCTCGGGTCACGGTCCTGCTGCAGATCCTTCTCAGATTTTCCACGATAAGGTATGTGAAGCTATAACGAAGGCAAGCGGAGGGCGTTTAGTTGTGAAGCATTTCGTTGGTGGATCCATAGTTCCTGCTACCAAGGAGCTTGATGCTGTGGATCAAGGGGTGCTTCAGATGGCGTATACATGTCCCATGTATAACTTAGATAAGTGGAAGGCTGCGGGGTTAATAAGCTCGAGGCCTGGTGGACTCCCTGGAGAGGCTTTAAGAACATGGTTTGATTACGGCGGCGGTGCTGAGCTCATGAACAAGATGATGAAGGGATACAATATATTGACCTTCCCGGGTGCTCTCGCTCCGCTACCACCGGAAGTATTCCTCCACTCTAAGGTGCCTATCAAGACGGTTAAGGATCTTAAAGGTCTTAAGATCCGCGCTGCTGGTGACGGTGGAGAAATCTTAGCGAGATTAGGTGCGAACGTTGTTTTTCTTCCAGGAGGAGAGCTTTACGAAGCTATGCAAAGAGGAACGATTGACGCGTTTGAGTACTCCACCTTGGCAACGAACTGGACGATGCATTTCAATGAGATAGCAAAGTATGTTATCCTTTCTCCTGTGCGTGCGCCAAGCGATCCTCAGGTTTTCTTCGTGAATAAGCAGGCGTGGGAAAAGCTTCCTCCGGAGCTCAAGCGTCTCGTTCAGGATATCATAGGGAAGTGGACGCAGGCACAGCACGAGTATCTGGTTTACAAATCTATAGAGGCTTTGCAGAAGTTCAAGAAGTCTGGTTGCGTAGTTTATAAACTTCCGAAAGAAGTTGAAGATGCCATCTTGAAGGAAGCTCAGAAGTTTTACGCCGAGAAGGCTAAGCAGTATGGAGGCATATACGCGGAGATACTCGAATCGATGAATAATTACTGGAAGGCATACTCGACCACTCAGTAAGTAGATTATGGCGGTCTTAAGGAAGGTTTTAAGAACCATTGATTATATAAGCGAATGCTCCGGTAGATGGGCGAAGTGGTTTGCATGGGTTCTTGTTCTGGTTGGGTCTTACGACACTATAATGAGGCATTTTTTAAACGCGCCTCCTATCTGGGCTTACGATACGTTGTGCATGGCTGGAGGAGCCCTTTACACGCTTGGCTGGTCTTACGATCTTCTTCATGACGCGCATACAAGGGTAGATGTGTTTTACAGAAAGCTTTCTCCGAGAAGGAAGGCGATAGTGGATGCAGTGCTATCTCTATTTCTTTTCTTCCCACTGATGATAGGTCTCGCTATAACCTCTACTTCTTGGGCTATAAGAGCTTGGAGAATACACGAAACGATGATTTCCACCTTTTGGTATCCTCCTGCTGCGCCATATAGGACATTGTTTGCGGTGGGAATTTATCTTCTTCTTCTGCAAGGGATAGCCAAATTTATACGGGATGTTTACCTCGCTATAAGGGGTGAAAAAGTTGATTGAAATGAGCGCTGAATTAGCCACTTTATTGATGTTTGGAGCTTTATTATCACTTGTACTTACGGGCTTTCCTATTGCTTTCGTTATAGGAAGCTTAGGACTTATATTCGGCTTTCTTCTCTTCGGTCCTGATGTGACGATGCACATACTCTACACACGACTATACGCTATGACTTTGAATTATCCCTATCTTGCAGTTCCTCTCTTTACTTTCATGGGGGTGATTTTACAGTACTCTGGAATAACCGAAGATCTTTATAAAGAGCTTTATGAGGCTTTAAGCGGGTTAAGAGGAGGACTTGCGATAGTCACCATCGTTTTCGGGACAATCCTCGCAGCGTGCTTAGGGGTTATTACCGCTTCCGTTACGATACTCTCTTTGATTGCTCTCAGCCCCATGGTAAAAAGAGGGTATGATAAGTCCCTCGCAGCGGGGACGGTAGTTGCAAGTGGGACGCTTGGGATTTTGATACCGCCGAGTATTATGCTGGTTGTATATGGACCGCAGGCAGGTCTCTCTATAGGGAAGATGTTTATGGCTGCTTTCATTCCCGGTCTGATATTGTCGGCTTCGTATATCACATATGTAGCGATAAAAACTTATCTGCGTCCGGAATTAGGTCCGCCGATCCCTCCTGAAGAGAGAACGCCTATGTCCCCCGGAGAGAGGGCGTGGAGGCTTACCAAGGCCATGCTTCCAACGGTATTGCTAATTCTCTCCGTGCTCGGAACCATCTTTTTTGGAGTGGCTCCTCCTACTGAGGCAGCTGCGATGGGAAGCCTCGCTGCCGTTATTCTTACCATGGCTTATAGGAAATTTAACTGGGATCTCGTTAAGCAGGCTGGTATTCAAACGCTGAGAGTTAGCGCATTTGTGGTGCTTATAGCAGGTGCTTGCTATGCGTTCGTAGGGGTATTTATGAACGCGGGTGGTGGTGATGTCGTAGCAAGACTCATAATGTCGGTGCCGGGGGGAAGATGGGGAGCTTTCTTCGTAATCATGCTTATAGTGTTCTTGCTTGGTATGTTCATAGAGTGGATTGGAATAGTATTCATCATCGTGCCGATTTTCACGCCTATCATATCCGCTTTGGGTTTCGATCCCTTATGGGCTGGAATGATGATCTGTATAAACTTACAGATGGCTTTTCAGACGCCACCAATGGCGATGTCTATCTTTGTGCTTAAGGGAACTGCTCCACCTGAACTCGGCATCAGCATGAGCGATATTATAAGAGGGGTTATACCCTTTATCCTGATAATAATGGGATGTTTGGTTCTTTTCAGTATCTTCCCTCAACTGATACTGTGGCTACCGAGTCATATGAGGTAAAAAACTTCTAAGATGGAGAAAGGGAGGAGCTTCTTCAAGAAGCTCCTCCCTTTTTACCTTTCTAAGCTATGGCGGAGAGGGTGGGACTCGAACCCACATCGCCCTTGCGAGGGCTTACCGGATTTCAAGTCCGGCTCCTTAGCCAATTCGGACACCTCTCCACCCTATACTAAATTATACCAGATAAGTGTGATATAATAAAGACGGATTTAAAAATTTAAAAGGCGGGAGGGAAGAAAATGAACTGGAGTGCTAAGCTGTCCACGATAGGTAAGGGACTCAGGCCGTCCCCTATACGAGAACTCCTTTCCATAGCCAAGAGGCCTGGTGTTATCTCGCTCGCAGGGGGGCTTCCAGCACCTGAGATATTTCCTGGAGATAAGTTCGCTGAGATTGCTCCCATGGTAGATGAGTATGCTAATACGGCATTGCAGTATGGGAGAACGGAGGGACTTGATGATCTCAGAACCTTTCTCGTAGATTGGTTCAATAAGAGGCACGGTCTGGGCATAGATGTTGATAACATTGTGATAGTAAACGGCTCTCAACAGGCAATGGATGTAATAGGTAAGGTCTTTCTGGATCACGGAGATTTGGTTTTCGTTGAGGCTCCTACCTATGTTGGTACCATCGTTGCCTTAAGAAACTGTGGCGCTCAGTTTTTCGGAATTCCCATGGACGAGGAAGGGCTTATCGTTGATGCCCTTGAAGAAGAGATAAAGAGGAGACAGAAGGAGAGCCTGCCTATGCCTAAGTTCGTTTACGTTATTCCTAACTTTCAGAATCCGTCGGGCAGGGTTATGTCCCTTGATAGAAGGAAGAAGCTTTATGAGCTTGCTGAAAAATACGATCTTATCATAGTTGAAGATGATGCTTATGGGGAGATCTATTTTGATGAGAAACCCCCGGTTCTGATAAAGAGTATGGATTCCTCGGGCAGGGTTATATATTGCGGAACCTTCTCAAAGATACTTGCTCCGGGAACGAGGGTAGGTTGGATAATAGCAGATAGGGAGATAATCAGAAAGTTCGTTTATGCTAAGCAAGGAATGGATCTATCAACCAGCATATTGGCTCAGTTTTTCATAGCTGAATTCTGTAAGAGAGGCTGGCTTGAACCACAGATAGAGCTTATAAGAAAGTATTATAAGGAGAAAAGAGACATTATGGCAGAAGCTCTGAAAGAATATCTGCCTGATAATGCTGAGTTTGTAAAGCCTGGAGGTGGCTTCTTCTATTGGGTTAGGGTCGAAGGCATCAATACTACTGAGATGTTTAAAACAGCTGTAGAGAAATATAATGTAGCTTATGTTATGGGAAGTGCGTTTTACCCTGATGGTGATAGACATGATGAAATGAGAGTGAACTTTACCTATCCATCTAAGGAAAATCTTAAAGAAGGGGCGAAAAGGCTGAGCGAAGCCATTAAGGAATTTTCAGGAGATTAAGAGAGAAACGCAGGTTATCAAAGTGCACTATTGAGAAGTTGTCCCAGAAAACGCAGGTTCCCAAGAGGATAAACTCCCCCTTCCCATGTTTACGATAGGCCCCAAGCGCTTGGGAGGGGGGAGTTGATGTCTTCTCACTATATATAAAGACAATCGCATCTTTATCTGCTGTCTTTATAGGAGCACAGCACGGTAAAACTATCTTGCTAACATTCTGAGAAAATCGGTCTATCTTCGTGGTTGTTATAAGAAGGGGGTCGCCGTTTAAACAATTCTTTTCGTCTTTTACGCTTGAGGGGAGCATTTTTATGCCAAAGGGTTCAGCAAGCTCGTTCAGGAGAGAGGCTACACCATCTTCATCCATATAGTATCCCAGTGCTATTACTCTCTTTCCGCTTTCAACAAACGATACTACGCTTTCTATTTCCTTTGAACTGAATGGCTTCTCGGGATAGTTAAATACCATTACGTCGCAGTCCCACCCCTCCTCGATCGAGTTTAATAGCTTATAATTTACTTTGCTTTTGAGTATTGAGAAATAATAGTGATCCTCAATGGTAAACTCCTGGTGTGAAACGCTCCAGCCTATCAAGAACATTCACCCCCCTTTAGCCTTTGCCAGGTCATATTATACCATCTTCTCAAAATGAGGATAGTATAGTAAAATCTATCTGTGTTGATTAAAAGATATTAGGGGAGGGATTGAGATTGATTGAAAGACTTGCTTTTGAAGTAAAGAGGGAGACCAACATACCGATTTTCGCGAGGGATGTGGAAAGGGTTTTATCAGTACTGATGGTAAACGGTGATTTCTGGGAGATAGTTAGATATTCGATGGTTCCCCTCCCAGCGGTTGCTTCCTTGATAAAGCTCCTTAATAGAGAAGGCTGGGTAGCGTATGAGGGGGAAAACATAGTATTAACTGAAAAGGGTAAAAAGGAGAGCGAGGCGCTCGGTATAGCGCCTTATAGGTCCCACAAGTGTGATAAGTGCTTTGGGAGAACCGTTCTTCTTAACGAGTTTGAGGAAGTCTATCGTGAATTCCTGAAGATTCAGGAAGAAAGGCCCTCAGCGCTTCATCGCTACGATCAGGGGTATGTCACGCCTGAGACCACACTGGCGAGGGTGGTTTTTGCTGATTCAAGAGGGGACCTTAGAAATAGGGAGATAATCGTTCTTGGAGATGACGATCTCGTTGGAATAGCGCTTGCTCTAACGGGACTACCCAAGAGGGTTGTCGTAATTGATATAGATAGAAGAATACTCGACTTTGAGAAAAAGGTAAAGGAGGAGAAAAGCCTCGATCTGCTCGAGGTCATGAGGGTAGATCTGCGTGAGCCACTTTCGGAAGATCTTCTTGGTAAGTTCGATGTCTTCTTTACCGATCCCACGGAGACGCTTGCGGGATTCAGAGCCTTTGCCTGCCGTGGCGTGGCTACCCTTAAAGGGCCCGGGTGTGCTGGATATGTGGGGCTTACCCATATAGAGACCTCTTTGACCAAGTGGAGGGAGATACAGCGCTTCATAGTCGAGACTGGGCTTGTTATAACTGACATAATAAACGAGTTTAACGAGTATATAAACTGGCCCTACTTTAAAGACATGCGTGGTTGGGAGCTTAATCCGGTTAAAAACATGCCTAAGGGGATTTGGTATGTGTCTGCGCTTTATAGATTAGAAACTTTAGAGGGATTTCAGAGATGGAATGAGCCCCTTCCGGAGGATATATATGAGGATGAGGAAAGCTCAACTGTTTAGAGAGGTGATTTTTAAAACTTGAGCAGGATTGTTGGGATTGATCTTGGAACTACCTATTCAGCCATTGCCGTTATGGAGGGAGACAAACCGGAGATAATTCCTAATAGAAGGGGGAAAAGGGTAACTCCTTCGGTTGTTGCTTTTTCTAAAAATGGTGAGATTCTCGTGGGGGAACCCGCTAAAAATCAGGCTATATTGAATCCTGAAAGAACGATTCTTTCAATAAAGAGGCGTATGGGAACTGATTATGTCTTAGAGATTGATGGTGTAGCTTATAGACCTCAGGATATTTCTGCGCTCATATTGAAGAAGCTCAAAGAGGATGCAGAGGAGTTTTTGAATGACAGCGTTGAGGAGGCGGTAATCACCGTCCCTGCCTACTTTAGTGATGCTCAGCGTCAGGCAACTAAGGAAGCGGGTGAGATAGCAGGGCTCAAGGTTTTGAGAATAATAAACGAACCTACTGCTGCTGCTTTGGCTTATGGCTTGGGAAGGGAAAGCGGTGATAGAGAAAAAAAGGTTCTTGTCTTTGATCTTGGTGGCGGGACCTTTGATGTCTCCATTCTCGAGATAGCGGAAGGTGTTTTCGAGGTTAAAGCTACCTCGGGGATAAATCGTCTCGGTGGGGATGACTTTGATGAGAGAATAATGGGCTATCTTATAGACAGGTTTAAAGAGGAAACGGGCATAGATCTCTCAGAAGATAGAATGGCTCTTCAAAAGCTTAAGGAGGAATCGGAGAAGGCGAAGATAGAGCTGTCCGAAGTTTATGAGACCGAGATAAACATTCCATTTATTGCAGCTGATGAAAATGGGCCCAAGCACCTCCAAATTTCTTTAACGAGAGATCTATTTGAGGAGCTTGTCAAAGATCTCGTTGACAAGCTTGAGGGTCCCGTGCTTCAGGCTCTCGAGGATGCAGGGCTTTCGCCGGGTGAGATAGATGACGTTCTTCTGGTTGGGGGGTCAACTCGAATTCCTCTTGTTCAAAGGAAGATAAGAGAGATAGTAGGTAAAGATCCCTTACGAGGGGTAAATCCAGACGAGTGCGTAGCTCTTGGCGCGGCGATACAGGCTGCCATGGTTAAGGGAGAGGTAAAGGGCATAGTGCTTGTAGATGTTACGCCTCTTTCGCTTGGTGTTGAAACGGTGGGGGGGATCTTCACGAAAATTATAGAGAGAAATACCCCCATCCCGACCTCTGCTTCCAGAATATTCACGACAATAGCGGATAATCAAACCACCGTTGAAATTCACGTTCTTCAAGGAGAGCGCCCGCTCGCCAAAGATAATATATCCTTAGGGAAGTTTCAGCTTACTGGCATAAGACCTGCTCCGAGGGGAGTTCCAAGAATAGAAGTGACTTTTTCTATAGATGTCAATGGAATAGTTCATGTCAGGGCTCGAGACCTTGATACTGGAAAGGAACAAAAAGTTGAGATAAAGGGTGCTAAAGCTCTCTCAGAGAAGGAAATAGAGCGCCTTTTAAGAGAGGCGGAGAAGGAAAGGGAAAAGGACGAAAGGAAGCTAAAGGAGCGTGATTTGAGAAATAGAATAGAGAATATGATCTATCTTCTTAAAAGGAAGGTAGGCTCTCTTGAGAAAGAAGAAGCTGAAAGAGTGAATGAAACTCTTAAGGAGGTTAAAAAGAGAGTCGAATCTGCTTCTCTTGAAGAGCTTGAGGATCTTTCAAAGCTTCTTGAGGATTTAAATAGGGAGCTGATCGAATAGTGCAGATTGAAGACTTAACTCCTTACTATAAGGCACTTGGCTTGCGCGTAGGTGCTTCGCTTGATGAAGTAAAAAGAGCCTTTAGAAGGCTCGCTCTGAGATATCATCCGGATATAGCTGGTGAGGAATTACATGAGAAGTATGAGGAGATTGTGAAAGCCTATCACTTTCTAACTCGAAAGGTTTCTCTGAGGAGACCCAAGGTTGAAAAAAACGAGAAAAAGAAAAAGCTATCAAGACAGGCTAAGGAAATATTGTGTAGACTGGAAAAACGGGTAAAGCGGAGGGAGTGGAGGATTCCCTTAAGCTTGCTTTTAGATAGGTTAAAAAGCGATAATATATACTTAAGAAGGGAAGTTGCCAAGCACCTTTCAATGAGAGATGAGGAGAAGGCCTTAGAGGCGCTGGTTGACCTTCTTAAGGATGATGATAACGAAATAGTAAAAATTTCTCTTAGAGCCCTTGAAAAAGCGCGCTTTAAGCCTGCTTTAAGTAGAGTAAGGGATCTCATTGTCGATGGGAAAGGTCCTGAAATTCGATGGATGGCGGTTGAAGCTCTGGTTAGAATAGGAGGTGAGGAGGTCCTAAATCTGCTTCTTCCTTTACTCAAACATCCGGTGACGGAGGTGAGGTTAGTCGCGGTAAGGGCATTAGGTCTTCTTGGGGATAGAAGAGCTGCTTGCTCGCTTACTTCTCTACTTTATGTGGAGCAAGATGCTCAAGTGAGAACTTGGATCAAGAGAATTCTTGAAAACTGGCGACTTAAGTAATGAGGGATTGCGTATTTTGCAGGATTATAAGGGGGGAGCTTCCCAGCGAAAAGCTTTATGAGGATGGTAAGGTTGTGGTCATAAAGGATATCAATCCGCAAGCCCCTTTTCACGCTCTTGTTATACCGAAGGAGCATGTTGAAAATGTTCTTGAGGTTGAGGATGGAGCTCTCTTTTCCCACATATTCAGGGTTATAAGGCTTGTGGTGGAAAGGTATGGTCTCGCTGAAAAAGGCTTTAGGATAGTTAATAATTGTGGCTATGAAGGAGGGCAAACGGTATATCATCTTCACTTCCATATACTTGGAGGACGTCTTATGGGATGGCCCCCTGGGTAGAGGGTACTATTGAAGGGAGGGTAAATTTATGGCTGCGGAGATAGTGGTCGGCAAGAACGAGACGATAGACGATGCTCTGCGTCGCTTCAAGAAAAAGTGCCAGCGTTCTGGCATTATATCTGAGATGAAGAGACGCTCGTTCTACGAGAAGCCGAGTGAGCGCCGTAAGCGCCGTTCGTCTCGCCGCAGGAAAAAGTAGTTAAAGCTACATGCGGATGGAAGGGAATCCCCCGCAATCGGAGAAGGTTGCGGGGGATTTTAAATTTTTCTTTTTCTTAAAGAGGTGATGTGTTTGATAGGAGTAAGCGCTTGTCTTCTTGGAATACCATGTAGATATGATGGGAAGTCAAAGGTTGAAAGAAGCGTGCTACAGCTTTTTCTCAGAGGTATCGAGCTCTTTCCGGTGTGTCCCGAAAGCTGGGGAGGTCTTTCTTCCCCGCGTCCACCTGCTGAGATAGTAGGTGGGGATGGAAAAGCTGTATGGAGGGGAAATGCAAGAGTTTTAGACAGGACGGGGAAGGACCTAACAGCGTTTTTTATAAGAGGAGCTCAGCGGGTGCTTAAAGTATCAAGGGCTTTGCATGTGAGTGGCTTTATTTTGAAGGAAAGAAGCCCCTCATGTGGGGTAAATTTTATATACGATGGAACGTTTAGTGGAAAAGTAAAGAGGGGTTCTGGAGTTTTAGCATATATATTGAGAGAGAATGGTTATAAAGTGATAAGCGAGTTAGAGATAAATCGTATATGTGAAATTTTAGGAGATATTTATGTGTAATCCTGAATAATCCCGATTTATAGGCTTTGACAATAGCTTCATTGGTCAATACTATTTAAATGGAAAGTCAGGAAAGGTCAAAAACCTTGGGAGGTGATGGAGTTATGAGGAGAAGGTGGGTTCCCGCAAGGAGGGAAGAGGGAGGCTTTGCTTCCTTGGATAGGATTCATGAGGAACTCGACAGGTGGTTTAACGATATAATGGGGAGCTTCCTTGGAAGCTGGGGTAGGTATACTCCGAGGGGAATGGACATTTCCTCTTGGGGACCGCGTATCGATCTCTATGATCAGGGCAACGAGCTTGTTCTTAAGGCGGAAATCCCTGGTGTCGATCCCAAGGATCTGGATATAAGGGTTCTGCCTGACAGCGTCGTTCTGAGAGGTGAGATTCGCAGAGATGAGGAGATAAAGGACGAGAACTACTATAGGTGTGAGCGTGTTTATGGAAGCTTCGCGAGAACTATCCCCTTGCCGGTTGAGGTTAATCCGTCGGAAGCGAAGGCATCTTACAAGAATGGAATTTTGAAACTCGTCCTGCCAAAGGCTGAGCCGCAGGAAGAGGAAGGCGTTAGAATAGAGGTTGAGAAGGAAGATGAGGAAAAGAGGACAGACTAAAAAGCAGTGGCTC
The DNA here is from genome assembly GCA_021159885.1 of Synergistota bacterium. NCBI lineage: Bacteria > Thermotogati > Synergistota > Synergistota bacterium. The sequence goes on from JAGHDO010000059.1 coordinate 13,106, forward strand.
TGAAAGTGAATGAAATAGAGGGAGCACCGAATGAAAGGTGCTCCCTCTATAAATTTTAATTTAGAAAGGGGGAGTTTCTATGCGTAAGCTAAGTTTGATTTGTGCAGTGCTCAGTCTGATCATAATAGGGAGTATGCTGGCGCCATCCGTTTTTGCCTTATCTGCCCCACAAAACATGGGTAACATGAACATCGTCAAAATTGTGAAGAAAGCAGGTCCTGCGGTGGTCAATATTGATACCGTGACCATGGTCAAGCAACCGCTTCTACCGTTTTTCGATGATCCCTTCTTAAGAAAGTTTTTTGGGGAGGAGTATGAGAGGTTCACGAGGATAATCCCCATGAGGGGTAAGGGATCGGGGTTTATAATTTCCTCGGATGGGTATATCCTTACAAACTACCATGTTATAAAGAATGCGGATAAGATTATCGTTACCCTTTCGAATGACAAGAGATTTAACGCTAAGGTTGTTGGGGCTGATCCTACCGTTGATGTTGCTGTAATAAAGATAAACGCGAAAAATCTCCCGACTCTTCCGCTCGGGGATTCTGATAAAGTTGAGGTTGGAGAGTGGATTGTCGCTATCGGAAATCCCTTTGGACTTTCGCATACCGTTACGGTAGGCGTTATAAGCGCCAAAGGAAGAACCATAAGAGCTGGTAAGGAGAGCTTTGAGAACTTTCTCCAGACAGATGCAGCCATAAATCCGGGAAATAGTGGGGGACCACTCTTGAATCTCAAGGGTGAGGTTGTAGGAATAAATACTGCTATAGTTCCATATGCGCAGGGGATAGGTTTTGCCATTCCTATAAACACCGCGAAGCAAATACTTAACGATCTTATAAGGTATGGAAGAGTGAAGAGAGGATGGCTTGGTGTTTACATCCAAGCTATGAATCCATCTCTGGCAGGAGCGTTTGGATTGAAGAAACCTAAGGGTGTAATCGTGGCGGATATCGTGCATGGAAGCCCCGCAGATAAGGCTGGTTTAAGAAGAGGCGACGTTATCCTTGCGGTTAACGGAAAGCCGGTTAACTCCCCTGCGGAGCTTCAAATAGCCATAAGGAGCCATAAAGCTGGCGAAAAGGTTAAGCTTAAGGTTTGGAGAAGGAAAGAGACGATCACGATATTCGTAAAACTTGGTGAGCTTCCTCAGGAGGAAATTTCATCGATAAAGCCGAGGATAGACATTGGCATAAGGGTTTCAAATATTACTCCGGATCTTGCTCACAAATATAGGTTGACCGAAGCAAGCGGAGTTGTCATCACCTATGTGGAACCCAATAGTCCTGCTGATATGGCAGGCTTGCAGGTGGGAGATGTCATAAAGCAGCTTAACGGACATGAGATAAGGAATATGAGGGACTGGAACAGGGCTCTCTCTGGCGTTAAAAGAGGTCAAACTCTCGTTTTCCTGATCTCTCGAGGAGGTAGAACCTTCTTTGTTTCTATAAGCGTAGAGAAATAAGTGATATGGGAGGGGGCTCCATTTCGCAAGATGGAGCCCTTCTTTATTTTAGAGGAGGGGATTGTTATGTCTGAGGGTAAGCCTCCAATTGCGGATGCCTTTCTTCAAGGGGGAACTTTTCAGTCCATACCGCAGGATGCCATATTTGCTAACGCAAAAAAAAGCGCTTGAAACGGCGAGGCGTGCTCTGAACTTCCTCTCTTCTGGCGGAGCATGGATCAGCAGAGGGCCTGCTGGAGAGGTTATAATAAAGGCAGCCCTGGTTTACGATCGCATTGTAGTTGGTGCCCTTGAGTTCAGCCCGATTGATGGGGAGTTACTCCCCAGAGGCTATCATCCGAGAGTTCTTGATGTAAAGGTTTCTCTTGAAGAAATAGAGAAAAAGGCGGAAGATATAGTTAAGGATCTTGAGGTTTTTGGGGGAGCTGAGTATCGTGAGCCTGAGTTATCTTGGGTCGTCCCCTTGGTGTACGATGGGAAGTTGGTTTCTCACATAAAGGTCTATTATGACGGAGTTCACGTGGTTCCCGATTATCCCCTGATGCAGGAGATGATGGTTAACAAAGCATGAGCGATTCTAAGTTCCCGATTATAACCGATCTTGGTGAGATACCTGAATTTATCCCTCAGGAGACCATACTGGGTTCCTTAAAGAAAGCTCTATCTATAGCAAAGGAGGTTAGAAATTTCCTCTCGATTGGAAAGACGTGGGTGGCTAAGTGCCCTTCAGGGGAGGCAGTTATAAAGGTTGCTTTAGTTTATGAGGGTTATATTGTTTCCACCCTTGAGTTTAGCCCCCTTGATGGAAGCGTCTTACCTAAGGGCTATCATCCAAGAACCTCAACGGTTGAGGTTTCCTTAAGAAAGGTAAAGAAGAACGCTAAGGAAGTCCTTAAAAATCTTGAGATTCTGGAAGGAGCTGAGTATCGTGAGCCTGAGCTATGCTGGATCGTTCCCTTAATGTATGATAGTAAGATTGTGGCTCATCTGAAAATATATTATGATGGTTCAGGAGTTCTTCTTGACTTTCCAGCCACGCAGGAATCTGCTGCTTACACCTTTGGAAAGGTGGCCCGGCTCGTGACTCACGAGTGGCTTTTTGCCTTAAGCTTAATTGGTCTTATAATTTCATCTTTATGGCTCAGGCGACTTCCCACTTACTCCTTTTCAGAGATAAA
>JAGHDO010000060.1 GCA_021159885.1 Synergistota bacterium
AGACTTCCCGCCCATGGCGTCTATTATTATCCCAAAACCTCCTTAAGCTTTTTCAAAGCCCTTTTATGAATTCTCTGAATCTTGCTCACCGAAAACCCCATCTCGCGTGCAACATCCCTTAAAGCTTTCCCTTTATAATATATATCCTCTATGACTCTTCTATCGTCTTCCCCAAGTGAACCAAGCCCAAGGGAAATAAGCCCCTCATCTAAATTAAAGGGTTCTTCTACTTCCATCTCCTCGAGAAGCTCCCACGAGGGCATTTTCCTCGTTAAGGCATTGAGTATACAACCTCTTATCCTGTAGTAAGCAAAGGTATAAAACTTCCATCCCCTTCCCGGCTCGAACCTATCCACAGCCTCAATTAATCCCACCATTCCTTCCTGAAGCAAATCAAGCGTAAGCTCAGATGGATGTCCTATCTTGGACAAAATCTTAAAAACAAGAGGCTGGTACGACTCTATTATCTTAGCCCTGCTTTCCTCATCTCCCTCCTTCTTATATCTTCTCCAGAGCTCGTCCTCTTCCTCAGGATCAAGAAGCTTAACCTTACTTAAGGCCTTGAGATACTCTTCCATCGCTGGAAATCCTCCCGGTAGAGACGACATCTTTTCCAAAAACCTTAAATATCATTATACCAAATTTCATAAAAAACAAGGGGGAGCGGGTTCTCCTCCGCTCCCCCTTTCGGGAGTGAGATTAACATATGTCGTGAACGACAAAGCTTTTTCATAATCCTCTTCTCCTTCTGAGCAGGATAAGTATAGATGGAACGAAAAGCACTAAAAGCGCTCCTATATTCTCCTCTCCCACGCTACATCCTCCCCAGCCACTTGAGGGAGCAGGAGGCACCTCTGAAGGCTCAAAGCTTATCCTCATATCAATTACTTCCTTACTATCCGCATCCGCCCTCCAGCTTTCAAAGCTATCATAGTAGTCCCAATATCCGTATCCCTTAAAGGGCCTAAAGGATGGATATGGGAAAGGCCGAAGCGACATTAGTAGCCTCGGATCTACAAACACCAGCCTGTGATATAAGCTTATCATCAAGGTTCGGTTCCCAGTTGTCAAACCACCCGCACCCCGGAAATCCCTCGGTAAGCTCAAACCAGGAGAGATATCTCTCACTTAAAGTCCTGAGCGCCTTCGCAGGGTCATTCTCATTCTCCTCCAATATCGCAGCCAAAACGGAAGCATTAGGAGAAAGCGAATTACAAACTATGAAGGTAGTTACATAAACCATGTAAAAAGGAAAAGGTGAACACCAGCCAACGGGTGGACCATAAGTCCAGAAATATTCTGGGACAAAGGGCTCATAAAAATCAAGTAGCTCTCGCGCGCAAAATAGCCTCTCACCATATGCGTGACCCGCAGCAGCCTTAAGCCAGCCTTCTTCAGTTTCATTAGTACTATCGGTCCCATACTTGAGTTTCTCCACTATCTCGCTTTCAAACTCGCTCAGCTCCGGAACATAATTCTCCTCACAATAAGCGCTGACTATCCCAGAAAGCACGGGATCCTTATCCCTGTCATCTCTTCCAAATAACGGATACCATACATTCTCTTCGTTCATAACAAGAAAAGCTTTTCCAGCTTCCGGGGGAATATCCTCCATAACCTCACCGGTCTCATAGTCGTGAAGCGTTCCGCCATAATAAGGATACGCATAGCCTTTATCGGTAATAAGAAGATATGCATCGCTATACCCCTCATCGAGAGCCCTTAAATAAAGAGCCTCTGCCATGCTCACACGCGGAATTTTTCTCGGTTCCTCCCTGTTCCATAAAGCGTTCCAGAAAAACGGAAGCCTAAGATCGAGAATCGGAATATTCAACCAAAGTATACATAAAGGCGGTGAGCTACTTGAAAAAGCTCACCGCCTTTATAAAACAATAATTTTTAAAAGCGTTTTTTAAAACTTCCACAACATTGGGACAAATGTTATACATACTATATAGCTTATAACCTGAATCAGCCATCCCGCCTTTATGTAATCAACAAAGCGAAGCTGACCCGGACCTAAGACTATGGTATTTGGCGGCGTTGCTATAGGAGTCATAAAGCAACAGCTCGCAGATATAGCAACAGCCATTATAACGGGATACGGACTTACTCCCATTCCCTGAGCAGCAGCTAAAGCGATCGGAGCAACTATCATCGTGGTAGCGGTATTAGAGGCAAACTGCGTTAAGAAAGCGGTCACGAATGCCATCGCGGCAAGAAGACCAAATGGGGTATGGACTACCGAGGTAACCGCGTGAGCTATCAGCTTGACTCCCCCGGTAATCTTAAGGGCGGTACTTAAGGGAAACATACATGCAAAGAGAAAAACGGTAGTCCAATCAACCGCCTGCCATGCCTCCTTCCAGGTTATACATCTTGTAGCAACTACTAAGAAAGCTCCTAAAGCTGCAGCAACGAGGAGATCGAGATGAAGCACCTTTCTGAAAAAGTGCTTGGTTGCGGGAGTACCGCTTAAAACCATTATAGCGACAACGAAGAAGAATATAGCCACAGCAAGTGGCATCTTTTCAAGCCTTGGCCTGAAAGAAGCTCTCTCGCTCGCCGCTTCTTCAGCCTCACTCGTGAGCTGTCCCTTAGGTAAGAACTTCCTGCCGAGCAGAGCCATGTAAGCTATGCCTATGACCGTGATTATTATTCCGACTTTGCCGAACTCGAAGAAACCGAGGGGCTGTAAACCTGCCTTATCAAGAAGCGCATTTACAACCCCATTTGGAGGAGTCCCTATCAGAGATAGAGTCCCACCAAATGAGGCTGCATAAGCTAAAGCCATTAGAAAAGATCTTGGCGAATATCCCCCGACCCTAACTATTGCCAAAACTATAGGTAGAAGACAAACGGTCGTTCCGGTATTTGAGAGAAAGGCGGAAAGAAAGGCAGTTATAATCATAATATTAAGCATGAGCCGTACTTCGCTACCCTTCGCTGCCTTTACTGCCCATTCACCAGCTTTCTGAGCGAAACCAGTTCTAAAGAGGGCTTCTCCAACCATGAACATAAACATGAAAATCAAGGTCCACTTATTGGCGAAGTCAGCGAAAGCCTGCTTTGCAGAAAGTACGCCAGTCAGAACCAGGGAAATAGGAACTAAAAGTGCGGTAATCGCGAGAGGAAATGCCTCCGTTAAAAACAGGATAAACGCGATTATGAGTATAGCTATGCTTATGTAAGCATCTGTCATTTTTAAAACACCTCCTTTTTAAACTTTCATCGTGCCCTTTTGAATCAGACGGACGTGCCAGCTTAAAGCCTCCTCAAGGAGATGAGGCTCGTGCCCCCCACGCTTACAAGCTCTTTCAAAGTAATCCCAGAGCATATCCTTATAATCGGGATGAGCACATTTCTCTATTATTTCCCGGGCTCTCTCACGTGGAGATTTTCCTCTCAAATCTGCAACTCCCTGCTCGGTAACAATGACATGAACTTCATGCTCAGTATGATCTACATGGGAAACCATAGGAACTATCTTCGAAATCTTTCCTCCCTTAGCTATAGACGGCGTTTGGAATATGACGAGATAAGCGTTTCTTGAAAAATCACCTGATCCCCCTATGCCGTTCATCATCTTGCTACCCATGATATTCGTGGAATTAACATGTCCATAGATATCAACTTCTATAGCAGTATTCATCGCTATTACCCCAAGCCTTCTTATAACCTCCGGGTGATTAGATATCTCTTGAGGGCGAAGAATTATGTAATCCCTGTACTTCTTCACGTTTTCATAAAATCGCTTTAAGCCATCAGGAGAGAGGGTTAAGGATGTCCCCGATGCAAAGCGAAGCTTACCTGCATCCATAAGATCGAGCATCGAATCCTGTATCACCTCGGTATAAACCCAGAGATCGGTAAAATCGGAGTTAACAAGCCCCGCTAAAACCGCATTGGCTATGCTTCCCACGCCGGACTGAAGGGGAAGAAGATTTTTAGGTAATCTGCCTTGCTTTATCTCAAATTTGAAGAAGTCTATGAGGTTCTCTGCCATCTTCTTTGAGATATCGTCTATGGGAGCAAGAGGTCTCTGATTATCAGGAATGTCACATGGAACTATGGCAACTATCTTTTCCGGATCGCAGGGAATATAGAGAGTCCCTATTCTATCGTTCGGCTTGTAAATAGGTATCTCTCTGCGCTTTGGGGGATCCTCAGGAATATAGATATCATGCATTCCCTCAAGCTCAAGAGGTTGCGTGGTGTTAATCTCAACCATGACTCTATCAGCCATTTGAACAAATGTGGGAGAGTTTCCAACGGAAGTGGAGGGGACTATACCACCATTTTCAGTTATGGCAACTGCCTCAATAATGGCAAAGTCGATCTTCCCGAGATAACCATACCTGACCAGCTGAGGGCATTGGGAGAGGTGGATATCGATATATTCTATTTCCCCAGCGTTTATTGCCTTCCTGATAACGTCATCGGTTTGATAGGGAAGCCTTTTAGAAACCGCTTTAACCTCAGCTAAGGTCCCATCAAGCTCAAGCCCCACTGATGCTCCAGTCCACAGGTTCACCTTGAGACTATCGCCTTTTCTCACTCTTTCAGCCAAAGCGAGAGGTATCGCTTTGGGATAACCGGCAGGAGTAAATCCACTACACGCTATGGTCATTCCATCCCTTATGAGCGAGGCTGCTTCCTCTGGAGAAACGACCTTAGAGAGAAGCCTCTTATCCCTTATTCTGTCAGATATGTCAATCAACTACTCCACACCTCCTCACCACTAAAAATTTAAAGGGCTACCCCCTTCCACGGGGGCAGCCCTTTAATGACCCGTCCCTTTTGGGCTAAAGCTGCCTTTTTCTACCTTCCCTCCCCTCTAAACGATACCCGGGACACCTAAAAAGCATCTTAGGTACCGTCTTAATCGAGAGGAAGGGTTATTGAAATTTTTTTCTCGCTTCCAGAAAGCGCTGATGAGCGCTTTTTAACGCGGCTATAACGGCCTTCTTTGCCTCCCCATGATATCTATAACAGATCTCGCTTTTTATAAGATCGAGATCTGTTAGAAGACTTTTTCCCTTTATACACTCTTTTAGTACACGCTGAGCTAATCTGCTCGTTAAGCTGATCTCAACATCCTCTATCACACCTGTTTCCTCATCAATTTCCAAAAAAAGCCCTAAAACCTTATAAAGCTGATAAGCCGTTATATCATGTGGTAGATGAGCATATCCAGCTATAAAAAGCGTTGGCAATCAGCTATTCCTCCTCTTCCCCGCTTACGATCTCTCCAAGATTTAATGCTTTTTCGAGATCAAGGAGAATTATAAGCTTATCATCAACCTTACCTACACCCCTAAGATAGGTAGCCTCTATTCCTCCCATTGCAACCGGTGGGGGGGGGTCTATATTCTCCTTAGGAAGCCTTATCACCTCAGAAACCGCATCCACTATTATGCCAAACCTTATACCCTTTATATCAAGCACTATTATCCTTGATTGATCCGTAGCTTCCTTCGCTGGAAGGGAGAAACGGCTCCTTAAATCTATAACGGGGATTACGTTCCCTCTCAAGTTTATAACGCCTTTTATATAATAGGGTGCCTTTGGTACCCTCGTTATCTCCTTCATTTTAATTATCTCCTGAATTTGCGCCACATCCACTCCGTATTCCTCCTCACCAAGCTTAAATGCTATAATCAATTCCTCCAAAGCCACCGCAGACATGCTTTATCCCCCCTTAGACATATTTATCTGCTACCTTCGTCGCCCCAAACGACTCAGGCTTAATCCTTGCCTTAAAACCATTTCCGCTAACATAAGCTATCACGCTTGCAACTATTTCTTTTGTTTTGCCTCCTTCACCGACATCAAGATGTATTTCAAGTTGCGGATAATCTTCAAGATCTACCTCCGAAAGTGCAAGGCTTATTCTACTCGCGAGATCAAGGCTAAGATGAGCTTCATAAAAGATTCTCTTTTTAAAGTTGTGAATACACTCCCCTCTGTATCTTCTATAGAAGTATATACCTCCCTTACCTACCCTGTAAAGTATTACCGCTGTTACAAAAACCGCCTCCCCTTCATTTTCAGCTGAGTCAGTTCCAATTATCAGACGATACTCTCCTGCCTTATGCTTCATGTAATCCGTTATAATACTCATCATTTGATCAAAGCTTAAAGCTCCCTTTGTGGGACTATGAAAAAGCTCCCGCACTCTAAAATCACCTCAAGTTAAATTTTATCACCGTATCTCTTCGCTTTCAAGAACGTTAAGATATGAAATATACTTTTTTAACTTCCGTAGAAAAAAATCATACTTAAGCCACGATCCTCCAATGATTATCCCTTCAGGCTTACCCTTAAGTATTCCAGCCATACCCCCGATACCTTTGGCTATCCAGTATATAAAAGCTTCAAAGGGAACTTCTCCCACCTTCTTAGTAAGAACGCTAGGGTCTTCCGTACCATAGTAAGCTTTTAATCCCCCTTGACCATATATGAGTTTAGCTATCTCAGCCAAGCTTCTTTCATCCTCATAAAAGCAGGATAGTATGCCAGTATTAGGAAGCCAGCCAGAGCTTCTAACCCCCATAGGAGAATCACCGGTAACATAATTATCAGCATCTACTACCTTGCCATCAATCCAAGCTACTATAGAGGTTTCCAAACCAATATAAACGGTTATTCCCCGCTTAAGATTTGGCACCTTTTGAGCAAGCTCTTGATAAAGGATTAAATGCTCTCTCTCATGATAAAAAGGGATCCTTTCTATATTCGGTAAGCCGGAAAGACGAGCTTCCGGCAACATTTTACTCCATCCTCCCGGCTAAAACCGCACCAAGCGCTATCGAAAGAAGCTTAGTCTCCGCACTGTCCGCTCTTGAAGTTAAAACTATCGGTCTGCGGGCTCCCATCACAACGCCAGCAGCTACACCCCCACAACCATAAACAAGCGCTTTTCCTAAGAGATTTCCTGCCTCTATATCCGGTACGAGAAGGACATCTGCCTTACCAGCAACGGGACTTTTTACTCCCTTAACTTTTGCCGCCTTTGAACAGATAGCAACATCAAGCGCAAGAGGACCATCAACTATAGCACCCTTTATCTGCTTTCTTGCAGCCATAACGGTTAACATAGCAGCGTCTACCGTAGCAGGCATTGAGTAAGTAACCGTTTCTACAGCTGCCAAAACAGCAACCTTAGGCTCTCTTATCCCTAAGAGATGCATTAACTCCAGCGCATTTTCAAGTATCTGTAGCTTTTCAGCAATAGATGGAGATATAACTATTCCACCATCAGTTATAGCATACCAGCGACGTCTTCTTGGAACTTCAACTAAAAAAACATGGCTCAGGAGCCTCCCTGTTCTAAAACCCATTTCCTTATCAAGCACTATTTTTAAAAGCTCCGCAGTCTTAACAAGCCCCTTCATCAAGAGATCACAAGCTCCATCTCTAACCATTTTAACGGCAATTTGAGCAGAAGAAATTGGATCGGTAGCATCGATGATCTCAAATTGATTACAATCGATATCAAGAGCCTGGGCTACCTTTTCTATCTTTTCCAATCGTCCTACTAAAATAGGATCCGCTATTCCCTCCTTTTTCGCAAAATAAACGGCCTCCAAGACATCAGCGTCCTCCGCAGAAGCAACAGCAATAACTCTCCTCTTTCCCTCCTTAGCCATACTTAGCAGCTCTTTTAGCTTTTTCAAGATAGTCTTCCCTCCTTATAATGCTTCGCCTTCTCCTCACCTTTAAGAACACGCAAAGCTCCCAACGCTAAAGCCTCCATCTCAAACTCTCCCTCAAAAACGAAAATTTTAGCCATCCAGTCTATGTATTTTTCTAGTTCTTTTACAAAAATATCATCATGAGCTATGCCCCCAGTTATAGCAATAGCATCTACTTTCCCTTGAAGTGAAGCGTACATGCTTCCAATTTCCTTCGCAATCTGATAAATCATGGCTTTATAAACTAACTCTGCTTTAGTATCTTTTTCCTCTATCATTTTCCGAACTTCTCTTAAATCCGCAATCCCTAAATATGCCTTTACACCTCCATTTCCTGCAAGAAGCCTCTTCACCTCAGGAAAAGTATATCCCTTATCAACCGCAAGCCTCACAAGTGGTAAAGGTGGAAGTCCTCCTGTTCTCTCCGGAGAGAAAGGTCCCATTTCATTAGCATTATTAACATCAATAGCTTTTCCTCTTCTAATGGCAACAACCGATATTCCCCCTCCCAAATGAGCTATAACAAAGTTTGCCTCTTCAAATTTCCTTCCTATCTTCTCTGCCGTTTTTCGCGCCACTGCTCTAATGTTTAAGGCATGAAAAAGGCTTCTTTTTTTTATAAAAGGTAAACCTGTAAAACGAGCCACTTCCTCAAGCTCATCTACAGAAACGGG
>JAGHDO010000061.1 GCA_021159885.1 Synergistota bacterium
AATTTTGAGTAATCTTTAAAGGGATTTACACCATCTTTTATGACCTCAACGCGATCAAGAACCTCTTTGTACTTTCCGTTCTCATATCCTCTCAAGAGAACGTGGTATTTTCCCCCTGCCTTAAGTATATTTTCGAGTCTTCCTTCTGGAATCGGCTGAACTAAAAATACCTCATTTTCTGCTCCGGTCCTTTCGTTTATCTTTTGAAGCATCCAATCGAAGAACGCTCTTATGAAATTCCCTTCTCCAAACTGTAAAACCGTTATCATTTTTCTCACCTCCTTGCGCTTAAGCCGAGCGCTCTTAAGTGTTTTTCTATGTGCTCGGCTACAAGATTATGATATTCGCTTTCGTATCTTCTTAATAGGCCTATGAACTTTTCTCTTATCTCGCTTTCGGGTTTAAGGACAAACATATATGAGACGTGTAGTATCTGACGGGCGTTTTCATTCTCGAATAGGTCTAATGGGTCTTTATGTTCCAGGATATTCTGGGGATCCGCTGATAGGGAATAGAATCTTCTTGCTTCATTGAGCCTTTCGATGCTCGTTTCCCAGATCTTATTGAAAAGTTTTTTGTCCTTAATTCCCACAAGCTTTATGGCTTGAAGATAGCTTGTTCCAGAAGTCTTTATATGAAAATTACCTTTGGTTATCCTTCCTATTGATGGAAATATTGAGAACTTGTCGCTTCCTGAGTGAATAGAAAGTCTGTATCCGAAAAAGGAAGCTATTTGGTGGTGAATGGCGAGAGCTTTTTCGAACTCCTTTATATTTCCCTTAAAGTCTACACCCTTTTCGAAAGTGCCAGGAAATCTTGGTGCTAAGGTATCGATCCTCACGCCTCTCGATAGGAGACTTTTGCCTATAAGGAAATGAGCTTTCGGGTGCGTAGGGAAGGGAGTTTCATCTATCGAGAGCTCAAGGGAGAGCCTATTCTGAAGATGAGAGATTTTCTCCCAGACCTTGAGAGTTTTTTCAATGACTCCTGCATATGTTTTGGCCACTTTTAAGGTTTCTTCCTCCGTATAGTGTATATTTACTCGGTTTATCCGAAAGCTCCTGCCGGAAAACTCTCTGATGAGCGCTTCTTCTAACCCTGAGGTCTTATTTATCTCGTCTGAACAATCGAGCGTTAGAATCGTTATCCCTGCTTCTAATGCTTCCTCTATATCGCTTTCGCTTTTAAGATGATCACCATCAAATCCGAAACTGCTATCATATTTGGTTCTTTTAATCGCTTTCATTACATCGTTTATTACTTCCTTAAAGCTCCTTCCTGTAAAGCCCAGCTCTCTTATACTCTGTTGAGCAAATACTGGGAAAAGCTTAGCGTCCTTTACCGCTTTTATGTGTCCCTCTGTGGCTAAGCCAATTCTATCCCCGAGTCCGATGGAGGCTCCCTTCATGGGTAGTTTCCTAAGCAAGGTCATTACCTCCTTAAACTTTTTTCATTATTTCTGACCTGATATACTTTTCGAAAGCGTACGCTGCCGCTCCCACCGCTGTAATTTCCTCTCTCATCGGAAAAAGCTTTACCAGAGTATCTTTGCTGGCGTAAAAGGTATTCTCTTTGTAGAATTCAAAGAACGTATCCTTTATAAACTCCCAGCTTTCGGAGACTCCTCCAGCTATATATACCACCGTTGGATTGAGAATGTTTACGAGATTTCCTATAGCTATTCCAAGATATTTACCAGCTCTTTGAAAAGCTTTGATCGCGTTTTCATCTCCTCCTTTTGCCAATTCGTAGATATACTCTGAATTGAATTTCTCCAGCACCTCTGTTCCCGAAAGCTCCTCATAGTTTTTGACTATTGCTGCGGATGAGGCTTCCGTTTCAAGGCATCCTATTTTACCGCAGTTGCACTTTCTTCCATTGGGGTTTACGAGGAGATGCCCTACCTCTGGTGCAACAAAATTTTTACCTCTATAGATTTTCCCCTCATGAACGAATGCGGCACCGACTCCTAAACCAAGGTTTATCATAACGAAATTTTCATTTGGTGAGGGATTTAGAAACATCTTAGCTCTCGCCATTATGGCAACGTTATGATCTATGAAAGTAGGTATTCCAAATTTCTCCTCCACTATTTGAGTTATGTTTGCGGATTTGAGGTTCAGGTTGTGCGATCTAATAACGATCTTTTTCTCCGGATCGACATGTCCTGGGAAAGCCATACCGATGCCCGTTATCTTAAAATCGGAAACTATTCTTAGGATATTTTCGGTTATCTGTTTTATTAGCTTTTCACCTCTTTGCGTTTTTAGGCGCCTTAGGGTGAGTATCTCGCTTCTTCCATTACAAACCGCTACTCTTGAAAATGCGGAACCGACGTCATATCCTATAAATAGAAATCTATCATAGTTTATATCGAGCAATATACCCTTTTTGCCAACCCTGTTTGTTTTTTCTGCACCCAGCTCTATTAAAATTCCCTTGTCTATCAAAACGCTTGTTATATAACTGACCGTTGAGGGAGTGAGTCCTGTGATGCGAGAAAGCTCTGCTCGTGTAAGGGGACCCTTTTCTCTGATGCAATTGAAGAGCAAGTTCGCATTTCCTCTTTTTAGGAAGGATAGAGAATATTTACGCACCGTTATGCCCCCTTTCAAATTTATTCGTTCATACTATAAATATAATAGCACTTCAGGTTTCCTTGTCAATCGCCTTTACTTGTTTTATTTAATTATCGATAATATAATTGAGAAGAGAAGGTTGTGGAGGAAGGTGGCTAAGGGTTTGAGTGGTTGCCATGCTGTCTTCCGGAGGTGCTGGCGAAACCAGCCCCGCAGGTTATGAAGTGAGCCTGAGGGGCTTTGTATTAGTAGGGGGTGAGCTTTCTCCTGATGAAGAAGGGTTTTACTCTCGTTGAGTTATTGGTGGTTATTGCGATAATAGGGATTTTAGCAGTAGTCATAGCTCCTAACGCTTTTAAAGCTATCTTAAAAAGCAAGGTAGCTCGCGTTGAGGAGGATTTGAACGCCATTAAAGCGGCTGCATATATGTATTATGCTGATACCGGTAAGTTTCCTCCGGATGATGATTGCTATACCGTTCACGGGGTTCCTTATCATGGTATAGATTTTCTCGAGAATAAGGCAGGGGTTGAGGGTTGGGATGGCCCGTATCTTGAGAAGTGGGGAATAAATCCGTTTTGCGTTAGAAATCCGGTTAATAGGGAATCCGGATATCAGTGGGAGGGAACATGGGTTCCGTCTTCCTATCCATATCCGACGGGAGAACATGGTTATGATTTTGGTAACGGTTATGAACCCTGCATAGAGATAGGGATACTTGATCTCGATCTTTCAGGGAGAAAATGGGTGCAGCAGCTTTTGGATAAACATCTCGATGATGGAGATCCAAACACTGGTGGTTTTCAAGTTAGAGATCCGGGAAATAATCCGAGCACAAGCTGGAGATGGTCTTACTACAGAGTTACAATAGAATAAATTTCTGGTAAAATAGTATTTAAAGAAGGAGGTGAAGTAAGGTGAGAGGAAGAAGGGCTTTTACGCTGGTTGAGCTTCTTGTGGTTATTGCGATAATAGGTATATTAGCTGCTATAATTGCGCCCAACGCCTTTAAGGCTATCGAAAAGGCAAAGATAGCTCGCTGTGAGGCGGATCTCCATGCCATTAAGAGCGCTTGCTTAGCATACTATACGGATGTTGGAAGTTGGCCTGATAGTCTTGACAAGCTTATGAACGATACTGCAACGGGATGGGATGGTCCCTATCTTGAAAAAGAGGTAAGAAATAGCCCGTGGGGACCTTACGATCTTACCACGGTTACCCCGAGCGGGTTATACACTGCTATTACCTTCTCGGTATATGTAAGTGCGGATCAGGTGCCTGATAAGGCGGCTCAGAAAATCGATAAGGATCTCGATGGCGTGGCTGATCCTGCAAGTGGAGCAGTTCAGTATGATGATACCACTGCACCATATAAGGTTTATTATGGTATAGGTCAGCAATAAAGGGAGCAGGAAAGGGGGGAGCGATCCCCCCTCTTCCTTTTTATTGAGGAGGTAAGGTTTAGGGTGAGAAGAAATGCTTTCACATTAGTTGAGTTATTGGTGGTTATTGCGATAATAGGTATCCTGGCTGCGGTTATACTGCCCAATGCCTTTAAAGCTGTTGAGAAAGCCAAAGTTGCTCGGGAAATTGAGGATCTTAAGACGATAGGGAAAGCTTCCCTGCTTTATTATGCTGATATAGGAGAGTTTCCTGGAACTAAGGGGCATCCTCCGGGTGAGACCGACTGGTGGGGAAATGATCCTGGTTTTTGCAGAAAGCCCGCTAACGATTGGGTGGTTGAAAGCGGTTATAATCCTTATCCCCACTGTGACTTTTCGAGATGGGATGGTCCTTATATGGAGAAATGGGTGAGACATGATGGGTGGGGATATGTGAGCGGAAGCAATGGGTGGGGATGCTATAACTGGAATAGGTGGGAAAATTATGCGGGACATAGACTCGTTGGAATGGTTACGGTTGAAGATTATGGACGGATTCCGAGGAAATCCCTCGAGGCTATAGATAGAATATTAGATGATGGTGATCTCTCAACAGGGGAGGTCTTTTATCAAGAAAGCGGGGCTCCTAATACTGGGTATCAGAATGGCAACGGATACCTTCAAGTTGTGGTTTCACGCATCGATTAGCTTTCTCAGTCTCTCAGCGGTAGTTTTTATTGCCTCTTCCGGCGATGGAATAGGGAGAATCTCAAGCCCCAGAAAACCTGTGTAGTTGATTTCCCTGAGGGTTTCTATTATTTCTTCCCAGGGAAGATGTCCCATGCCTGGGGCAAGTCTGTTGTTTTCCCCTAAATGGATATAGCCTATCTTTTCTCCTGCTCTTTTTAAAGCCTCGCTTATGTTTCTTTCCTCTATGTTCATATGGAATGTATCTGGAAGTATCTTCAAATACTCTGAGTCCCAGTTTTTTATAAAATCGAGTGCTTGGTCTAAGCGGTTAAATATATCCGTTTCATATCTGTTTAACGGTTCTATGAGAAGAATAACTTTTCTTCTCTCAGCGTATGGTAGTAGTTCGTCTATGGCTTGCTTTAGCATTCTAAGAGCGCTTCTTCTGTTTACCCATCTCGAGGTAGTACCACATATCTTTCCGAGAACTATCCCCGCTCCCCAATTTGACGCAAGATGGATAAATCTTTTTAATCTCTCTATTGCAGCTACTCTTATTTCATGCTCAAGAACCGTAAGATAAAGACCATCTTCATATGCGACTCTTCCCGTAGCTATCGCTACCACCTTTATTTTGAGCTTTTGGCATAGCTCGTTTATTCTCTCGACGGGAACCTCTTCGGGCGATCTCACCGCTATCTCAAGTCCGTCAAAGCCAAAGCTTTTGGCTTTCGGCAAAACCTCTTCCGGCGATCCCTCTAAAAGTACCGCCGGGAAAGTGGAAAGGGAAAAAGAAACGTTAAGGGCTAATCTCATCTCTCCTCCCACCTCTCACAAGAACAAGAAATAACCTGGTCTCTTTTGGTTTTATCCCTGTAAACTGTTATACCCTTGCATCCCTTCTCCCAGGCGAGGATAAATATATCCTTTACCTTCTCAACTCCTGTATTTTCTTTAAGGTTTATCGTTTTTGATACCGAAGCATCAACATATCTTTGAGCAGCTGCCTGAACGAGTATGTGAACCTCGGGCTCTATCTCCAGAGCGGTTTTTATGTATTTTCTCTCGTCCTTTTTAATCTCTCTTAAGATCGGATCTGTGATCTTCAATGTTTTATGTTCTCCATTTATCTCTATTCTCCTTGAATAAGTTGTGGCGAATATGGGCTCTATTCCAGAGGATGTTTCCGCTATCATGGAGATGGTTCCCGTTGGGGCTATTGTTAAAACCCTCGAATTCAACGTTCCTCGCGCGGTCTCCTCTTCAAGCTTTTCCCAGTTCAATTTCATCTCTTTCCAAAAATCCAGTACATCTTTATTCTTTTCCTCCCTCCAGGCAATGGGAAGCATTCCCTTCATCGCATATATTGATCTATCAAACCAGTTGAAAACACCCATTTCTCTCGCAAGGGCATTAGAATAAGAGCGAGCTTCATAGTATATAAAGGAAATCATCTTCTTTATAAGACTTACCGCCTCCTCTGAGTCATAGCTTATTTTCAGCTTTAGAAGGGCATGTGCGAATCCCATTATTCCCAATCCTATAGGTCTTGCGGATTTTGCATATAGGTTTATTTCTGAGAGGGGGTAAAAGCTCATGTCTATGACTGCATTTAGCGCTCTTACTGCTGTTTTCACCGTCTTTCGAAGCTCATGCCATTCAATCTCTCCTTGAGAACAAAACTTTGCTATGTCTATAGAGCCTAAGTTGCATGATCCCCAAGGATGTAGTGGTTCCTCACCACATGGATTTGTTGCTTCTATCCTTGAAATTCCTGGTAAATCATTAAAGAGATTTATTCTATCTATAAAGATCATACCTGGGTCTCCCGTTTCCCAAGCATGCCTTGCGATTTCATTGAGTATCTCGTCTGCTCCAACTACGCTCCAGATCCTGCCATTTCTCGGATTTATAAGCTTCCAGCCTTCTTGATTTAAAGCAGCTTTCATAAATTCTGAGTTTACCTTGACCGAAAGATTGAAATTTCTAAAGCTTCTGGTTTCTTTCTTGATCCTAATGAAATTTATAATGTCGGGATGATTCACGTTAAGGAGCCCCATATTGGCTCCTCGTCTTCTATAGCCAGATTTTATAACTTCTGTGTTTAAATCAAAAAGTCTCATGAACTCTATTGGCCCTGAGGCAGCTCCCTCTACTTCCTTAACGCTGTCACCAGCCGGTCTTAAAGGGGAGAAATCTATTCCCGCTCCTCCCCCCGTCTTAAATATCAGTCCTTGTGCCTGAAGGGCTCTATAGATTTCTTCTAAACTGTCTCCTATTGGGATGACAAAGCATGCAGAGCCGGATTCTCCAACGATTCTACTTCTATAAATTTCCTCATAGTCTTTAAGTGAAGGGTTTTTCTTATATAAGAGCTCGGGTTTTCTTTTAAGAAAAGCCCCTATTCCCGCATTGAAGAGCAAAGGAGAATTTGCTATAAAGAGTTTATTTCTGAAGATTTCAAAGTATCTTTCCTCCCAAGCTTGAGCTTCTCGCTCATTTTTAGCTCTTAGGGCTTCAGCGGTTGCAAGCCAACGAGCTACTCTACGCGATAGCTCCTCATAACTTTTCTCTGATGGGAGATAGTATCTCTTTCCCTTGAGTATGAACTCACTTAAGCTGAAGCTCATTCCAAATCCTCCTCAGCTCCTTAGGATTCATGTATCTTTCAAGGGCTAATCTGTTTGGATATATATATCTTCCCTTAAGCCAGGCAATTCTTTCCCTCCCAAGCGGTGATGCATTGAAATAGTTTTCTGATGAGAGCACCAGCCAGTCCCTCATAGAAATATAGATGAAGCGGAGCCATGGTGTGAGATTTCTCTTGGATAAAGCGAGGACCTCTCCAGTTTCAAGCCCCACTAAGATCGCGTTTGGCAGATTTATCACCATTTTAGCTATTCCATTTAAGTCGTGGTAGAGTACAGGTCTGTTTCGCCTTATCGAGTAAAGCCATAGAGTCCCATCTTTCTTAATGATTATGATCCTACCATTATTAGCCCTTATTATTCTATCTATATCACTCATTTTTCTGAAGAAGATTCTTTTTCCTCCATCTTCATATGTGCTGAAGCCATTCTCTCCCCATATAATAAGCTTACTATCAAAGAACAGCGCTCCTTTTACTCTTCCTGTATTCTCATCTTCTATTTCGCTTTCCTCTTCGCTTTGGAGGTCTAAAATGATTAGACCATAGTCATATGGAGGAATTAAAGCGAGCTTGCTTCCCTCCTCATCTATGAAAGCTTTACTGTACTCTATATCAATATCCTTTGCGATTCTGCTCCCAAGTCTATAGACTATTATGCCACCTTTTCTTAATATTACAAGGGATTTAGGAATCTTTGATATGAAAAATTTCTTTCCTTCCAAGTTTAGTATCTTCTCTTTTGTTTTTAAGTCGTAAACCCCCATGTTGGTTATCAAAACGTTCTCTTCAGGAAAGATTTTGACCCACGCGGGGGGTTTTTCCAATCTTATCTTGTCTTCCTTCCACTTAAGGTATGGTGCTTTCCAGATAAAGGGCTCGTTTCCTTCTACTATCTTGCCATTGGTTCTTAGAATGCGGCTTTCTCCCTTCTTGAGATCGTAGCATAAATACCCATCTTTTATTTTGAGATAGATTTTATCTCCGATAATTTTCGATCTCCCCCGATAGAAGAACTCTGGTAGGAACTCCCTTAGATTCCACACAAGGGCGAAGTCTCGCCCTGCTTCTGCGAGTCTATCCCCAGCGATGGTAATCCTTTCGGGTACGGGAATGTTTGAAACTTTTAAGCTAAATCGGCCTTCGATTTCTATGTTTTTCTTGCTCCAGATCAGGATGCCTTTACTGGTTAACTTTATCTTCTTTCCTTTTATATCTTCGATCTCTCTATCGAGAAGGTATTTTCCATCTTTTAGCTTATAGAGGTATCCTCCTTCTCTCGATATTAGCAAAATCTCATCGCCTTTTACGAGTACTTTTTGTATCTTTTTTCTCGCCTTTAGCGTATGAAGCTTGGATAAATCTCCCAAGTTTAGTATCGTTAGTTTTCTTCTCTTTATGATGAAGGCTTTTCCATTGTAAAGCAATGGTTTACCTTTAATCTCTCCTATTTCAGATATCATGTTACCGGTTTTTGTATCATAGGATACTATCTCCCCGCTGGAGAGAAGGACGAAAAGAGCACTTTCATCTTGAGAGAAACTCATACTCTTAACAAAGTCTGGAAGACCGTCGATTGTGGAAATTTGCACCTTATTTTTTGTATCAAAAATGCTGATCCTGTCCTCGGATGGAGTATAGGCGATAAGCTTTCCACTTTCGCTTATCGCTACTGGACCTGTTCTCTCAAGCTCGAGCGAAAGCTTCCAATCAGCTATTTCTTGCCTTTCCCATATCTCAATTCTGTTTCTTCTGATAATAAGAAGCTTTCTCTCGCTTAAGAAGGATATCTCCTCTATTTCCGTTCTTACGGGGGAAAAGAGCCTTCCATCAAGATATCGAGGCTTTAAAGATCTCACTTCCAGGTAGTTTCCCATATGGGATGTTGCAAGCAAGTTACCCTCAGGGGATAAATCCGCGTGAATTATCGAATGGAGGGGATATTGAACGAGCAAGCGGAGAGCCAGCGTTAGGGCAAGCGCTATTCCCAGCATATCAGCTTAGCCCCCTCTCTATCAGCTTGATTCCAGCTATTGCTATTCCGAGTGATAATAATCTCATCAGGGTTTTTCCCCTGAATTTCCCTGATATTCTTGCTCCTATCTGACTTCCGAGAATGACGCCCGCTCCCAGAGGCACTCCTATAGAAAGATACTTAAAACCTCCCGTTATAAACGCGTGAGTGATCGCTCCGGTGAGGGAGGAAAAGAAGAGGACGAAAAGGCTCGTTGCCACCGCTTGGTGAGCTTCCATTCCATATAGTCTGTTTAATGCTGGCACGAGGACTATCCCTCCCCCTATTCCAAGGAGGCTTGAAAGCGTTCCAGTGATTGCTCCAACGAGGGCGAGCTTTATCAGGTTTATTCCCTCAACCTTGCTTTTGGGTGCTCTTGCAGTTGGTTTCAACATGAGCAAGATAGAAAGAATTACGAGAAGAATTCCGAATGCGAAGGAAAATGGTTTTATAGATATATATTTCGTCAGTATCGAGCCAATTATCATAACGGGGATCTGAAAAGCGGTTATGATTCCGCCGATTTTGAGATCTACCTTTTTAAGTCTTATATAGGCGGTGGTTGCTGAAAGTGAGCTTACTGCTATTATGCTTAGGGAAATGGCTGTTATTCTTTCGGGCGAGAGCTTCTCATATAGGCATATTAAGGCAGGAACGATTAAGAAGCCTCCTCCCAGACCTACCAGTGCTCCATAGCCTCCGGCTATGAAACCGGTTATTAATAAGAGAAAAAAGCTCAAAATCTCAGCTCCTTCGTTGGATTTCCTTAGAATAAAATTATAGCACACCTATCTCTTTCTTGTTGAATCAAGAGAAAGATGATATACTATTATAACAATTCAATTCAAGAGGAAAGGAGAGAAGGAGAGATGAGAGTGCTTGATGAGCTTGAGAAGAGAGTCGTTGGAGAGCTTAAGAAAATTAAGGACCCTGAAACCGGTAGCGATATAGTTTCAATGGGGTTCGTTTACGGAATAACCATTGAAGAAAACAGCGTTGAGGTCTGGGTGAATTTCTCTCGTGGTATGCCCGGTTGCTTCTTTTGCAAGGTTATCGCTTGGAACCTGATAGAGAGAATATCTAAGGATATAGTAAAGGGATTGAGTGATGCCGGTTTCAGAAGGGTCAGGGTCCTGGAGTCTGCGAATCCTGAGCTCGTTTATAGGGAGGAGGGATTTTAAGGAGGGAATCTCTATGGCTGCATCGCGGGTTTATTTCATGGACATGAGAGCTACCGCAGAGGAAAACGCCATCAAAAAGTTTGAGAGATTGCTTAAGACTGCGCGAATAGGAAACATGGAGTTTTCAGGTAGAACTGTGGCTTTAAAGATTCACTTCGGTGAGCCGGGAAACTTAGCCTATATAAAACCCAATTACGTGGCTAAACTCGTGAGGTTTCTCAAGGGCTTAGGGGCTAAGCCGTTTTTGACGGATACCAATACGCTCTATAGAGGAAAAAGGTCTAATGCTATAGATCATCTTGATGTTGCGATGAGAAATGGTTTTAATCCTATAGTAGTGGAATGTAATGTGATAATAGCCGATGGCCTATGGGGATTTGACTATAGGGAGGTAGAAGTAAACTTGAAGCACTTCGATGTAGCAAAGATAGCTTCAGCTATAGCGGAGGCTGATGTTCTTATATCTCTCGCTCATTTTAAGGGACATGAGCTTACGGGATTCGGTGGAGCTATTAAGAATCTTGGAATGGGGTGTGCTTCAAGGGAAGGAAAGCTTAGGATGCACTCTACCTCCAAGCCGAAGATGGAGAAGGAGAAGTGCGTCTCCTGTGGTGAGTGTATAAGAAACTGTAATTATGGGGCTATAAGATTTGATTCAGACGGAAAGGCTACAATAAATTATGATCTATGTGTTGGATGTGGACAGTGTGTAGTGGTATGTCCTTCTGGCGCTGTGCAAATAGTGTGGGAAACGAGTATTGAGACGTGTGAGCGCATTGTGGAGTATGCTTACGCAGTTTTAAAGGATAAACCTGCTTTTCACATCAATTTCGTTATGAACGTTTCGCCTTACTGTGATTGTTGGCATTATAATGATGCTCCTATAGTACCGGATATAGGGATTCTCGCTTCGTTTGATCCGGTTGCCTTAGATAAGGCATCGGTGGATCTCGTTAATAATGCGCCCCTGAATCCGTATGGTCCTCTTGGAGATCGCGAGATCTCTCCAGGCGAGGATAAGTTTTCCATCCTGCATCCAAAGACGAGTTGGAAAGCGATGTTGGACTATGCGGAAGAAATAGGTTTGGGCACCCAAAAATATGAGCTAATAAAGATATAAATTTGCGGTAAGGGTATTGACAGCATGAGGATTCATATGATATTTTATAGGAAACCTTGATATGGAGGCGCTGTATAGGAAGATGTTTAGTTCGTTAGCTCATCTCCCAGGAGTTTGTTTGAAGCGGAACAAGCGTTCTAAGAAACCCGGTCTTCCGGTCGGGGGAGGTGAGCTTATCGCTTCGGCTTTAAGCTGAAGCGCCTCCTTATAGAGGAGTAGGGTTTTAAGCCCGCTCACCTTCCCAAAGGTGAGCGGGCTTTTTATATCTTTCTCAAAGGAGGGTGATGGTGTTGGGGAAGTGTGTGTATGGATGGTTTATACGAGATTGAGAGTCGAGGAAAAGATGCTTATCAAGGCTTTTGAAGAGGAGGGCATTCCTCTTAATCTGATTCATGAGAGTAAGATCCTCTTTCCCCTCGCTAATGGTGAAGCTTTCCCTTTAACTTCCCCGGGAGTGGTTTTAAACCGCGTTATATCAAGCTCACATGCCTTCTATGTATCCCGCGCTTTAGAAAGCAGAGGTTTTAAGGTTATCAGCTCCTCTAAGTCCATATCAAGTTGTGCAGATAAGGTATTAACGAGCCTTATCTTGAGTGAGAACGGTATACCCGTTCCGCGTACCTATCTGGCTTTTTCTCCTGAGTCGGCGCTTGAGGCGATAGAGAGGGTTGGCTATCCTGCGGTTTTAAAGCCGGTAAATGGCTCTTGGGGCAGGCTTTTAGCCAAGGTCAACGATAGAGATGCCGCCGAGGCGGTTCTCGAGCACAAGTATACGCTTGGAAACGGGGTTCAGAGGATATTTTACATCCAGGAGTATGTTAAAAAACCGGGTAGAGATATAAGAAGCTTCATTGTTGGGAGAAAGTGTGTTGCTGCTATATATAGAATCTCTCCACACTGGATAACTAATACGGCTCGAGGTGGAGAGGCTCGTAATTGTCCTCTGACTCCTGAGCTTATCGAGCTTTCCGAGAAATCCGCTCAAGCGGTAGACGGTGAAATAGTAGCCCTCGATATATTTGAGACGCCTCAAGGGGATCTTCTCGTTAATGAGATAAATCACTCTCCCGAGTTCAGGAACAGTATCACTCCTACAGGCGTGAATATCCCGGGAGAGATAGTGAGGTATATAAAAGGACTCCTTTCGGGAGGTGAGGTGAATTGATTAAGGTAAACTGTCCGGAGTGTGAAGCGGAGATAACGCTTGAGAATCCTGAAATGGGTGAAATAGTAGTTTGCCCAGATTGTGGTGTGGAGCTTGAGGTAGTCAGCACTGATCCGGTGAGGCTCGATCTCGCTCCTGAGGTCGAGGAGGATTGGGGGGAATAGCCTTGGGACGGATTGTAAAAGGGTTCTTATCATTTACTCAATTCTCAGGGAGGAGGAGAGAATCATAGAGCGTGCATTAAGAAGAAGGGGGATTTACGTTTCTCTTCTACAGGGCAACAGAGCTTTCTGGCAGCTTGGAGATAACGAGCCTGATGTTGATCTTGTCATAAATAGGGTTCTGAGTGGATCTCAGGCGGAGTATATTTCCTTTTTGCTTGAGGAAAGGGGATTGAAGGTAATCAATTCCTTTAAGGCCACCGTTATCTCCAACAATAAAGCATTGACCACCGAGCTACTTTCACGAGAAGGTATACCTGTTCCGCGTACCTATCTGGCTTTTTCTCCTGAGTCGGCGCTTGGGGCGATAGAGAGGGTTGGCTATCCTGCGGTTTTAAAGCCGGTAAATGGCTCTTGGGGCAGGCTTTTAGCCAAGGTCAACGATAGAGATGCCGCCGAGGCGATCGTATACCATAGGTGGAACCTCGGCGGCTCAGGAACCAAGGTCTTTTATATTCAGGAGTATGTTGAAAAACCGGGTAGAGATATAAGGGTCTTGGTTATGGGTGGGAAGGTGAGATACTCGGTTTACAGGAATTCGCATCATTGGATAACTAATACCGCTCGTGGGGCGAGAGCCCAGCTTTGTCCCTTGAGCGATGAGGTGAAAGCGCTTTCAGAAAGGGTGGCTCAGATTTTGGGAGGGGACTTTATTGCCATAGATCTTTTCGAGAGCGATGGTGGGATTCTGGTGAATGAGGTAAATTCCACGCCCGAATTTTATCGCTCCTCGCGAGAGGTTGGTATAGATGTGGGTGAGATATTCGCGGAATTTGTGGAGGAGGTGCTCTCGTGAAGAGGGTTGTAGTTTTTGGTGGCAGAGGCTATACCGGAGGGGAGCTCTTGAGGCTGATAGCGCTACACGACGGATTTGAGCTTGAGGCTGTCGCTTCGAGGAGCGCGGTGGGAGAGCCTATATGGAGGTATCATCCCCATCTTCGTTCTCTTTTAAGAATGAATTTCGTAAGCTATGAGGATGCTTTGAGTGAGGATTTCGATGTTGCTTTTATTGCTCTCTCTCATGGCGAGGGGATTGATCTCGTTAAAGATATTCACGAGAGAGGAAAGCTCGTTGTGGATTTGAGTGCGAACTTTCGCTTGAGATCTCCTTCCTTGTACGAGGAATGGTATTCCTTTAGTCATCCGTATCCCGAACTCCTGAGCGAGGCGGTGTATGGGCTTCCCGAGGTTCACAGGGGTGAGCTTCGGGAAGCGAGGATAATCTCTGGCGTTGGATGCAACGCCACTGCAATTATTCTCGCTCTTCTTCCCATCGCTGAGAGGGGGTTAATAGAGCGTTTTCATGCGGATATAAGGGTGGGATCTTCTGCTGCTGGTGCCAAGGTCTATGAGGGGAGCCATCATCCAGAAAGAAGCAGAGCTTTAAGAATATATGCGGTTTATGAGCACAGGCATCTCGCTGAGGTTTTCCAGGAGTTCGGCGTCAGAGGAGAGATAAGGATAACGGCTGTTGAGCTTGTCAGAGGGTTGCAAGCTGTAGTGAGATGTGAGCTTAGGGAGAGAATGAGCGAGCGTGAGGTTTTTAAGATCTACAGGAAGAAGTATAACAATGAGCGCTTTGTTGAGCTCTGCCCGCTTCATCCTGATCACCTTCGCTTCCCGGATCCAAGGTGGGTCTCTGGTAGCAACATGTGCATGGTGGGATTGAAACTTCATGAGGGTGGCAGAATCTTAACCGTAGTTAGCGTTATAGATAACCTCGTGAAAGGAGCGTCAGGAAGCGCGATCCAGTCAGCTAACATAGCTCTTGGCTTTCCTGAGGATATGGGATTGAGAATCGCACCGGTTTATCCGGTTTAAGGGAGGTGCGAGCTTGATGATAGTGATAAAGATAGGAGGAAGCTTAGGCGAAAGCTTTGATAATATATGCGGAGATATAAGGGAACTTTGGGAGGAAGGAAAAAAAATCGTAATAGTGCATGGTGGAGGGGATGCCACTAACGAGCTCTCGAGAAGGCTTGGGGTAAGGGTGGAGAAAGTGGTTTCTCCGTCGGGTTTTGAAAGCAGGAGGACAACGAGAGAGGTTCTCGATGTTTACGTTATGGCTTGCGCGGGTAAAGTTAATAGATTTTTAGTGGCTGCCCTTCAAAGCGTTGGCATTCCTGCCGTTGGCTTAAGCGGAGCTGATGGAAGGCTCGTTGAAGCGGAAAGGAAGATAATAAAAGCCTTAACACCGGATGGGAAGAAAAGAGTGATAAGGGACGATTACTCTGGAAAGATAAAAAGGATAAACGTGGATTTCCTGAGAAAGCTTATGGATTTCGGTTATCTGCCTGTTATCGCTCCGCTTGCTTTTAGCCCTAAGGGAGAGCTTCTTAACGTGGATGGCGATACGCTTGCTTCGAAAATAGCTGTTGAGCTTTCCTCTGAGGCTCTCGTCATACTTTCCGATGTACCCGGTCTTCTTAGAGATCCGCGTGATCTCGGAAGCTTGATAAGGGAAATTCAGGTGGAGAATGGAGAGGTTGCTCTCTCCTATGCGCAGGGAAGAATGAAAAAGAAGGTAAAGGCGCTTTTGGAGGCGGTCGATGATGGAGTGCCCTTTGGAGTTATAGCGCCTGGATATACAGGTAGACCCTTGCTCTTTGCCCTTAGAGGGGGAGGTACGGTATTTAAAAAAGGAGGAAGGAAGTTTGAGGCTGATGAAGCTGGAAGAAGCGTATGGCAGTGGGCTTTATCCCAAGGTGCCTTTGAGGCTGGTTAGAGGCGAGGGAGCACGCGTTTGGGACTCAACCGGCAGGGAGTATATAGACTGTGTTGCAGGACATGGTGTGGGCATAGTGGGGCATTCAAACCCCTATGTTATTGAGGCGGTTTCATCTCAGGTAAGGAAGCTTGTAATCTGCTCTGAGAGCTTTTACAACGAGGAGAGAGCTCTGCTTTATGAGGAGCTTCTTGACCTCTTCGATGGTCGTATGGGAAGCGTCTTTCTATGTAATAGTGGGACGGAAGCGGTAGAAGCTGCGATTAAGTTTGCGAGGCTCATAACGGGAAGAAAAAAGATAGTTGCTTTAAAGAGATCTTTTCACGGTAGAACCTTTGGATCTCTTAGCGCTACTTGGAATCCTAAATATCGAGAGCCGTTTGAGCCACTTGTTCCCATGTTTGCTCATATTGATCCGGAAAACGAGGAGGAGCTCTTTAACGCAGTGGATGAGGACACTGCCGCTCTTATATTCGAGCCGGTTCAGGGGGAGGGAGGGGTTTACCCTCTAAAATCCGAGTTCTTGAAGCTTGCTCAGAAGGTGTGTGAAGAGAGAGGTGCTCTCTTTATAGCAGATGAGATTCAAACTGGCTTTTGCCGTACGGGGAGGTACTTTGCCTTTCAAAGATATGATCTTTCTCCTGATATAGTGTGTTTGGCTAAGGGTATGGGAGGGGGACTTCCTGTAGGAGCGGTCGTAATGAAGAAATCTCTGGGGAAGCTTCCCCCAAAGACTCATGGTTCAACCTTCGGTGGTAATCCGCTCTCCTGCGCAGCTGCGAGAGCGGCTATACGATATATGAAAGATAAGGAGCTTGATAAGAGAGCAGAAAGACTTGGGGAATTGTTTCTTAATGGATTAAGGGAGATAAAATCTCCCGTTATCAGGGAGGTAAGAGGCTTGGGTTTGATGGTGGGCATCGATCTTAAAAGAAGAAGCACCCCATATCTTAAAGCTCTTGCTTCAAAGGGGGTTTTAGCCCTGCAGGCGGGGCCCACAGTTATGCGTTTTCTCCCGCCCCTTGTTATAACCGAAAGGGATATCGAGAGGGTGACATTGGCGGTTAAGGAGGTCCTAAGTTTGGAATGAATCCTGTAGAGCTCTTGTATGAAATGGTTAGGATAAAAAGCTATACAGGAG
Organism: Synergistota bacterium; assembly: GCA_021159885.1. Classification (NCBI taxonomy): domain Bacteria; kingdom Thermotogati; phylum Synergistota; species Synergistota bacterium. Next base: position 16,866 of record JAGHDO010000061.1, read on the forward strand.
AGGAAAAAGAGCTTGCTGAGTTCTTGCTGGATATCGTTAATGATCTTAACTTCGATAAGGCATACATAGATGAAGCCGGCAATTTCGTTGCAACTCGAGGTGAGGGAGCAAAGAAAATTTACCTTGTTGGTCATATGGATACGGTTCCGGGTTGGATTGAACCCAGGTTAGAAGGGGATTATATTTATGGAAGAGGCAGTGTGGATGCCAAGGGAGCGCTTGCCGCCTTTATAGTTGCGGTATCGGAGGCAGAGCTTCCACCGGACCTTAAGGTTGTCGTAATTGGAGCAGTTGAAGAGGAAGGCAGTTCGAAAGGAGCGTTCCATCTTCTTGAGAGTCTTGAGACGCCTTCCTATCTTATAGTAGGTGAACCCAGTGGCGCGGATGGGATCACATTAGGGTATAAGGGATCGCTTTTCATCAGGAAAAAGTTCATAAGCGAGGTTTCTCATTCCGCTTCGGGGGAGAAGTCGGCCATTAATAAGGGCTTAGAGACGCTATTTGAAATTAAAACCTTGATTGAGGAAATGAACCTTGGAAGGGAAAGGGCCTGGGAAAGAATAGATATGAGCGTTAGAGAGGTTAACTCAACAAGCGATGGTTTGACCGAGGTTTTTAAAGTCGCTATTTCCTTCAGATTACCTTTATGGATTAAACCGAAAGAGCTTCTTAGAGCTCTCGGGGACGGTTGGAGTTCGTCGTTTATGGCTCCAGCTTATAAAGTGGATAGGTCGACTTTCCTCGTTTCGATATTTAACAGGGCAATAAAAGGTATAGGATTGAAGCCAAAATTTAAGGTTAAAAGCGGGACTTCTGATATGAACGTCCTTGCGCCTGCTTGGAAATGCCCTGCGGTTGCTTATGGACCGGGGGATAGCTCCTTAGATCATACTCCGCGTGAGAGGCTAAGCGTGCGGGAGTATCTGGTCTCGGTAAAGGTCCTCAAGGAGGTTTTGCGCTCCATCCCTCCCACCCTATAAATAGATGTCTGGGTGAGGAAGCGATTTAAAGCGGGGGTTCGCTTCCTCACCCGGGCAAAACTTCCTCTTTTATGTTAAAATCTTTCTGGGTGTTTTTCATCGTGTACAGGGTTTTTCAGGTTGTTGAGGCTTTCGGTGGGGGCGTTTTTCAATCCGTAAGGCAGAT
>JAGHDO010000062.1 GCA_021159885.1 Synergistota bacterium
ATGGGTGGATCGCTTGGAATGGCTTTAAAAAGGAAGCTCGGCTTCCATGTTATAGGAGTTGTAAGGAGAAAAAAAACCGGTGAAGTAGCCATTGAGAAAGGAGCTGTGGATGAGTGGACCTTATCAATTGAAGATGGAGTTAGGGAAGCCGATTATGTTTTTTTCGCAACTCCTGTAGGAAGTATCGTTCCACTCTTTAAAAAAGCTTTGTCCTTTTTCAAAGAAGAAACACTGATAAGCGACTTAGGGAGCACCAAAAAGAGCATTGTTTATGGAATAACGCCATTGCTGAGAGAAGATCTCGCTTTCATAGGAGGACATCCTATGACTGGCTCAGAAAAGAGAGGCGTGGAAAACGCTGTTGAAAGCTTGTATGATGGAGCGCCATATATACTGACTCCGGTTTCTCCCTTTGATAGAGAAAGAACCGAAGAGCTAATTTCAATCGTTAAAGCTATAGGATCTATACCGTATATTATGGATCCGGAGGAACACGATACCACGGTTTCACTTATAAGCCACGTTCCATACCTTATCTCTATATCCCTTGTTAGTCTTCTTAGCAGATTTCCGCTTGCTGAAAAGCTCGTTGCGGGAAACTTTCGAGATTTGACCAGGCCTGCTTTAAGCGATCCTATTATGTGGAAAGACATAATTCTGAATAACAGAGAGGAAATAAAAAAGACGCTAACAGAAGTTTATAAAAATGCAATGGAAGTCATTCTTAAGGATGAGATTGAAATTGAACGGGCTTTGAGAAAAGCCCTTTCAGTAAGAGAAAAGCTATTTTCATAGCTATTGATATATTTAAAAAGATATCAAGATGTAGTATAATTTAAGATAAATACCTCAAGGGGCAGGTGGTGATGAGTGAAATTTATCGTAGAACCTTCCTCGCTGAAAGGAGAGGCGAGGATACCCGGCTCAAAGTCTAATACAACGAGAGCCGTAGTTTTTGCGACTCTCGCTGATGGGGCATCAACAATAAGGAATCCCTTGCCTTCCGCGGACTGTCTATCAACCGTTGAGGTATATAAGGGATTTGGAGCCGAAGTTATCGAGCTCTCAGATGAGAAATGGGTGATAAAAGGAGTAGGAGGAGACCTTAAGGTCCCAGAAAATGTGCTTTACACGGGAAATTCTGGAACAACGACGTATATAGCAATAGGAACGGCAGGCTTAATAGATGGCTATACGGTAATAACAGGGGATTTCCAGATAAGAAGGAGATTAGCCGAACCGCTTCTTAAAGCACTGAGGGATCTCGGAGCAGAAGCCTTTTCCACGAGAGGAAACGGATGTGTACCAGTCGTGATAAGGGGACCTATAAAGGGAGGAAAGACGAGCCTTCCCGGCGTGAACTCTCAATGGCTTACATCCCTTCTTATAAACGCTCCACTGGCTAAAGGAGATACTGAGATAGAAGTAGAAGATCTCAAGGAAAGACCCTATATAGAGATGACACTTGGATGGCTTGACAGAAGAGGCATAAAGTATGAACGGGAAGGATTCGAAAGATTCTATCTTAAAGGAAATCAAGAGTACAAATCTTTCGATGAAGCGATACCCGCTGATTGGGAGTCTGCATGCTTTCCCTTAGTAGGAGCAGCGATAACCGATTCCGATATAACCCTTTACGGACTGGATATAAACGATTACCAGGGCGATAAGGTAATCGTGGAAATCTTAAAAAGAATGGGTGCAGACATCGAAGTTATAGACGATGGTAAGGGAGGGATAAGGGTAAGAGGAGGAAAAACGCTACATGGAATAGAAATAGACTGCGGAGATATCCCGGATGCTCCTCCGATCTTAGCGGTTCTGGGAACACAGGCTAAGGGGAGAACCGTTCTTAAAAATATATCTGCCTCCCGCTTAAAGGAAACCGATAGGGTCGCTACCATAACCCAGGAGCTTAAGAAGATGGGAGCGAGAATCGAGGATAGAGGAGAAGAGCTGATTATAGAGGAATCAGAGCTTAAGGGAACGAAGATAAATGGACATCATGATCACAGGATAGTTATGGCTACTGCCATAGCAGGATTAGTGGCTAAGGGAGTAACTATTATAGATCATGCAGAATACACGCGCATATCGTTTCCAAACTTCTATGAGGTAATGAGCTCCCTTGGAGCTAAAATAGAGAAGGTAAAGGAGGTGTGAGGAAAGGTGAGAAGAGCAATCTTACTCGGCGTTATAATAGCTTTAGGAATCGCATTAAGTATAGGAAGCTTAGCCTACGGTGTAAAGCATCTTAGAATAGCTACTGCAGGAACTACCGGAGCGCTCTATCCAATGGGAGTATTAATGGCAAAGACCATTAACAAGTATTTGCCTGAGTTTAAGGCTTCCGCTCAGGCAACTGCTGGATCTGTAGCGAATCTCAGAATGCTTTACAAGGGAGAGGTAGAGTGGGGAATATCTCAACAAGACATAGCTTGGTTTGCCTATCATGGAATGCCTCCATTCAAGGGGAGAAAAATGAACAACTTAAGATCTCTCTTCGGAACGCTATCTGGATGGCTTCAGATCTTCGCTCCCGCAAATAGCTCTATAAAAAGCATAAGGGATCTTAAAGGGAAAAAGGTCAGCGTTGGGGCTCCCGGAAGCGGAGGAGAGATAGACGCGAGAATGCTTCTCTCATACTATGGAATAACATATAAGGATATCAAGCCTTTCTTCCTCCCCGAGAAGGAAGCAGTTGCAGCCTTAAAGAGCGGAACTATAGACGCTATGATAGCTACACATCCCCTGAGATCTGCAGCATTTTTGGACCTAACCAACACATACCATGTTAAGATGATTCCCGTGGACGATCCTGGTGTTTATGAGAAGTTTCCTTTCTTTGAAAGGGGAGTCATCCCTAAGGGCACCTACAAAGGAGTAGATTACGATGTGGTTACGCCGAAGATTAAGGTTATAATGCTAACCACAACGAAATCTGGACTTAGCGACGATGAAATCTATAAGCTTCTTAAGGTGATATTTGAGCACAGGGATGAGTGGAAGGATGCTCACGCAGCTGTTAGAAAATATGTTACCCTTGAAAACGCCGTTAAAGGTGTTGCTATTCCGTTCCATCCCGGCGCCATCAAGTTTTACAAGGAGAAAGGCTTTAAGATTCCCCAAAAACTCTATCCACCGGAATATAAGTGAGGCTTAAAGCTTATGAGCTAATGGGGAGGGTCCTTCGGAAAGGGCTCTCCCCGCTTATAGCCTTTTCGATTTCCTGCTTCTATCTCTATACCTCTTATTTTGGTTCTCTATCTCCTCTTGAACAAAGATCCATACTTTTCTTTTCATTAACTTCGCTAACCTTTATAATCTACGACATAAAGGGAAGAAAAAGAAAGGAATCGAGTATTCCCATATACGATTTCATTCCATTTTTTCTCCTTATAGCTTTTGGCATATATTTCTTCACTGGGGTTCAACCCGAGGAACTCATCCAGAGAGGTGTTTGGGGAACCACACCAGTAGAGGATGTAATAGCCTGGATTTCTATTTTCCTTCTTCTCGAAGCTACAAGGAGAGCGGTTGGATTACCTCTCGTTATAGTAGCACTCTTATTCTTAAGCTATGCTTTCTTAGGACCTTACCTTCCAGGAGATCTAAACCACAAAGGATTCACCCTGGATGAGCTATCTAACTTTCTCTTCTGGACTACAGAAGGAGTTTTTGGGATTCCCCTCGGAGCATGCGCAACCTTCGTAATAGTTTTCATAATTTTCGGGGTTTTCTTAGATAAATTTGGAGCAGGAGAGTTCTTCATAAAGCTTGCCTATTCTCTCACTGGGAAAATTAGAGGAGGACCTGCATTAACTGCTGTGGTTTCAAGCGGTCTCATGGGCATGGTCTCTGGCTCCGCGGTAAGCAATGTAGTAACCACGGGAGCATTTACGATACCTCTTATGAAAAGGATTGGATACGATTCTACTTTTGCGGGAGCCGTGGAAGCTGTTGCATCAACAGGTGGTCAGTTCATGCCTCCCGTAATGGGAGTCGCAGCCTTCGTCATGGCAGATATGACCGATATACCCTACTGGAAAATAGCCATAGCTGCGTTTTTGCCAGCATTTCTTTATTTTTTCTCTATAGGACTCATGGTTTACATAGAGGCTTTAAAAAAAGGGCTTAAGCCCGTATCCTCAAAGGATCTCCCCTCTCTTTTCAAAACTTTTATGGAAGGATGGCACTTCATCTTTCCTGTTATAGTTCTGATCCACTATCTCATGGTTTTAAGATACTCGCCGTCCAAGGCAGGCTTCTATACGGTCATGACCACCCTTGGAGTCGGAGTTCTAAACTCGCTTATAAGGTATAGAAAGCTCCCCTTAAAGAAAATGCTTGAGGGATTAGTCGAAGGTGCTATGACGATGATACCCGTAACCGTAGCATCGGCTACCGCAGGAATAGTAATAGGAATAGTATCCTTGACCGGACTGGGAGTTTTATTCTCAAGCATAATCATAGGACTTGCTGGAGGAAAGCTTTTCCTAACCCTGTTTTTGACGATGATAGCCTGCATAATACTTGGCATGGGAGTTCCAACCACCGCTGCCTATATACTCACCGCTATACTTGCAGTTCCGGCACTTTTAAAGCTGAATATTCCAACTCTTCAGGCTCACCTCTTTGTTCTATACTTCGCGGTTCTTTCTTTCATAACTCCTCCGGTTGCCTTAAGCGTATATGCTGCAAGCAGTATAGCGGGAACCAATGCCATGAGAACGGGTTTTGAAGCATGGAGGCTTGGCCTGGCAGGCTTCATAGTTCCATATCTTTTCGTATATCATCCTGCCCTGACGTTGAAGGGAAGCGCCATTGAGATACTCCTTACCTTTGTATGGGCACTTGGATGCGTTATAGCGCTTGGGATAATCCTGGAAGGATGGCTCTGGAATAGGCTTAAGCTTTGGGAAAGAGGACTATCTGGGCTTTTACTCTTTATGGCATTAAGAGAGATCACAGATATAAGATATCTTTACCTACTATCTGCCTTTGCGATATTGAGTTCCAGACAGATACTTTTTAAAAAGCCTTCCCAGATGGATAAGATCCAAGAAACTTAACAAAAATGGACATTCTTTCGAGCTCCTCCATAGCTTCTCTAACATCTGGAGATTCCACCGATCCTTTAAAATCCATGAAGAAAATGTACTCCCAAGGTTTAATCTTTACGGGTCTCGAGTGTATACTCGATAAATCTATCTCTCTCACTGCGAAAGGCTCCAGAGCCCTGTAAAGCGCTCCTGGTACATTCTTGACGCTAAAGATAAGGCTACTCTTGTCCCCGCTTACCGCTCTTCCTGAAATCACTATAAACCTTGTATAGTTATTCTTTCTATCTTGTATAGATTTTTCAACTATCCTTATTCCGTAAATTTCAGAAAGAAGCTCAGATCCTATAGCTCCTTCATTCTTTTCCTTTGCAAGCTGGCCCGCTTTTGATGTGCTCTCTACTTTGATTAACTTTGCTTTGGGAAATCTGCTTGCTATATATTCTCTACACTGCTCAAGAGCATGAGGATGAGAATAAAGCTCCCTTATATCCTCAGGATCCTTATTAGAAAGAAGACAGAGATCTATTTTTTCATATTTCTCTCCAACGATATAGACCTCTCTTTCAAGCAAAAGATCGAGAACTTCTCCCACCGGTCCCGCAAGGCTATTGTCTATAGGAAGAACGGAAAAGTCGCTGGCTCCACTTTCAACCACATCAAAAAGCTCCCTAAAATTTCTACGTGGTATAAACTCAGCATAGCGAGAAAACGCCTTTATAGCTGCCTGGTGAGAGAAACTACCATCAGGTCCAAGGAAAGAAACCCTCATCGGCTCCTGAACGGCTCTACAGAGCCCTATAATCTCCTTGAATATAGATCTGAACTTCCCACATGAGGATAAAACTTCAATCTCTCTTGCTGGATCCCAAATTGGAAGACCGTGTTTTCTTTTGTATTCTCCTATGTTCTTTGCTAATCTAATTCTCTCCTCAAGAAGACGCTTTATTTCCTCATCTACTTGATTTATTCTCTGCCTAAGGGCCTGAAGCATCTTTTCCTTCCCTCCCTTCTTAAGCTTAGTAGAGCTATAAAGCTCTACTCATCTACTTGACTTATTATATAAGCTATGATAACATACTCAAAAGGTCTGAATTTTTTGCTTAGAAGGGAAGTATAGAAAAAAGAGATGTTAGTTAAGGGGAAGGGTGGAAAGAAATTTTTGCTGTTTCTTCTAATAAGTTTTTTGATTTTTTCCTCCTCCTGTGGTAGTGGATCCCCCACAACCCTGTCTATCAGTGATCTGGCAGTAGGGATTAAGGAAGGGGTTGAGAAACAGCTGAGATCCCCCGAAGGTCTGCTTTATAAATCAACCAAAGATAAGAGCTTCCTATCGGAAACCATAGGACTTGAGTTAATGTGGCATCTATTAGACGAAGATAAGAGCGCTTTTGATTATCAATTCTCCCTCCTCAAGAAGTATTTTATCTCCCCTTTAGGCCTGCTTTACTGGAAGATATCAGAAGATTTTGATAGATTTAAATCAAATGCGAGCATAGATGATCTCAGAGTATGTAAAGCTCTCATCCTTGCCTATAGAAAGTGGGGAGATAACGAATACCTAAATACCGCTAAGGAGATAGGAAATGCCCTCTTAAAATATGTTATCAAGAAAGATATTCTATTAGACGGGATTTCCTGGGAACCCGCAGGGATATTCGGAGGAATATCCATTGATCAGGGAGCCAAGTCGATAACTTTATCCTATCCCGACATTCAAGCGATGCTTCTGCTTAAGGAATACAACTCTGACTGGCTTAAGGTAGTAGTGAAAACGAGTGGCATAGTGCTTATGGGAGCTCTGCTTAAGGGAACCGATGTATATTGGGGGTATGATATTGAAAGTGAAAGCTACAACGATAGAGATAGAAATCTCATAAATGAGTTTCTCCATCTACTTCATCTAGCAAGCGCGGGTAGCGTTCCTATAGACCATGTAAGATACTTCGCGTTTAAGCTTGATGTGGAAGATGGAATATTCGATGAAAATGGAAATGAAAATGTAGCGGTATACTCCCTTGCCAGTTTACTCTTTTATGAAAGTGGCTTTTACATGGAAGCAGAAGCTTGCCTTGAAAAGCTGAAAAAGTTCAGGCTCGATAGTGGTTTGCTGGGATATCCAAGTGAAGATGGTGGAACTGAGGCTTGGGCATTCGATAACCTACTGGCACTTATAGCGATAGAGACCATCTCAGGAAGCCCGAAAAAATAAGGCGAGGTGATAATATGTTGGCTAAGGCGACGGATTTTTTAAGGGAAAGAATATACATATTTCTAACCCTTCTTCTTATAGGATACGCGGTAATGCAGACATGGCTTTTTATAAACAACGCTTTTACGCTTGAGCAGTTTATAATGTCCACAGTCAGCATGCTTATCCTTTTCCTTGGAGTAATACTTGGCTTAAATACCGCCCTTATCCTGGCGCTTATAACTATCTTTTTATACGGTTCTGTAATAATCTTCATTTACTTTAAGACCAATCAGGAAATAGAAATAGGAGCTAACCAGTTTTTCTGGTTAATAGCTATTCCGTGGTTTGCTTATCTTGGGGGGCTTCTTCACAGGGAATATAACAAGGTGTATCAAAGGTATGCTAATATAGTCAGTAACATTGATGAGCTGGTCGCTCTTGACGAAACTGTAGGATTAGAAACCGCAAAGAGGTTCGCTTTCCGAGTCACCGAGGAAATTTCAAGGGTAAAGAGATATGGGGGAAAATTCAGCATTTTATTGATAAAGATAGCTTACCTGCAAGAGCTAACTGACGTATATGGTGAAACCGTGAAAAACATGGTTTTAAAGAAGGTAGCTGAGATATTAAAAAACAGCAAAAGGTATGAGGATTTTCTTGCCTATGTTTCAGAAGGAGAGTATGGTTATCTTCTTCCACATACCCCAAGAGAGGGAGCAGAAAGCCTAAGAAGCAGGATTAAACAAAAGCTCTCTTATGTGGATATTGTTCCCCGGGAAGGGGATTTTAAGAGGATAAAGCTTACCTTAAAGAGCGGAATAGCCTCTTATCCCGACGATGGAGAGGACTATATGGCTTTAATGTGGACCGCGAGAAAGGAATTCGAATATGACCTTAAATAATGCCTTAAATATTCTGCTGTCTATAAAAACTGCATGGGCGCTGAGCTCCGCGGCCTCTGCCGCTGGAGAAGAAAAAGACCTTACTCTTATAGAGCGACTTGGGCTGAAACTATCCTATACATTACTTGCTCTGGCAATAGGGATATCAATATTACTTATATGGATGTATAGGAAGTATTCAAAGCGCGAAAAGAGGAAGATATTCCAGTGAGGGTAAGAGCTATAATATATCTCATTTTGATTTCTCTAATGCTCGCCTGCATATTCACTCCAGCTAAAGCGGAAGGGGAAAAGAGAAATGCCCTTGTTCTATACGATGATTTAACCAAAGATTATGGAGTTGCTTTAATGAACCTTCTCGGTCACTTTTTCATGGAATATAACTCTGAGATGGTATACATCTTAAAGGCTAACCCCAAGCAAATAAGAAAGGTTGATGCCCTTTTTGTCCTCTCCGACTATAACTCCGTTCTACCTCCACTACCTATACTTAAATCCATAAAATCAAGGGAAAATGATCTTGGAAAGATAACCTGCCTCATAGGGACGCCTCCATGGCTCGAGAGATCGGACAAGTATAGGATTTTCACATACGCGAGCTATAAAGGATGGAGATACAGAGGGGATTATGGCATCTATCCGCTAAAGCTTTCTCCCGCAATGAATTCTATCTCTGATCTTGAAAGTGGGGGGGAAGGGAAAAGCATTCCTCTTATATCGCATAGAGGAAATCTATGGATAGTTCAAGGCTTTCCGTTTTTCGATGTTCATTCATGGATATTTGCGGATGCACTACACGATATACTGGGTGTTTATCACAAAAGAAGAAAGAGCGTTTTTCTACGACTTGAAGATGTTAACCCCTCGTATGGTGAGGCAGAGTTAAAAAAGCTTAACGACTGTATAAACTACCTATATAGTCAAGGGGTTCCCTTCACAATAGCAGTATATCCGGTTTTCATCAACTATAAGGAAGGAGAGGCGATAACACTCCTGCAGAACGAAAAGCTTGTGCTAATCCTTAAAAAGGCGGAGAAAATGGGAGGAAGCATAATAATGCACGGAACCTCTCATCAGTATAGGGAGGTTTCTGGAGAAGGGTCGGAATTCTGGGACATGCTCAAAGACAAGCCTCTTCCAAACGAAAAAGAATATTTCAACAGGAGAATGCGATATGGACTGTGGCTATTTAAAAAAGCTGGTTTAACTCCGCTTTTCTTTGAATCTCCTCACTATAATCTGCCCTTAAGTCTTCAAAGAGAAATGCATATATATTTCTCAACCATACTTGGAGAGCTAATGATAAACAACAGAACCTATAGAACAACTCAAACCATTCCGTATATAGTTTATAAAACCTATACAGGATTAACTCTTCTTCCAGAGCAACTTGGTTATATAGAAGCAGGCAGAAAGACAGCTTCCATAAAAAGCATAGAAGAAAGAGCAATAGAGCTTGAGCATATAGTAAGAGATCCAATGGTTTGCTTTTTTTATCATCCCTATCTTGACGGAGATAAACCCCTAAGGGAGCTGATACCTTTCTTCCGAGATCACGGTTTTAGATTTATTAATGTGGCTCAGTATGGATCTCCCACAAGCTTTAAAGTAAAAAGAGTTCCTCACCTGTGGAAGATAAAAGAGAAGGGAACGTTTTACTTTGGAAAGACGCCAGCTTTTCTTGCTGTATTATCAGCACTCGTTCTTCTGTCTATATACCTGAGATTATCGTCAAGGAGAAAAAGGAGGCTCTTTGAAAAATGATAGGACCTCTTGATTACATATATATAGCCTGCATGATAATAATATGGTCGCTTTTGCTCTATCATGTGCTTCTATCATATGCGGGATACAGATACTCGCTTAAAGCAGAAAAAGAAAAGGAAGAACTTGATAACTCTCCGATAGGCCCCCTCCCAACCGTAACGGTGCTTATCCCCGCTCATAATGAAGAACCCGTAATAGAGCAAACGCTTCTTGCGGTGGGAAGCTTGGACTACCCTGAGGAAAAGCTTGAAATACTATGCTTAAACGATAACTCAACGGACGATACTGGCATGATTGCCAGAGCAACCGCTGAGAAGATAGGAAAACATGTTAAGGTAGTGGATGTCCCCCCAGATAGAGGGAAAAGGGGGAAATCTGCAGTTTTAAATTACGGTCTGGAGTTGGCCAAGGGAGAAGTAATAGCGGTTTATGATGCTGATAACACGCCAGAAAGAAGCGCTCTTTTGTATCTCGTTAGGAACTTAGTTAGAGGAAAAGGAAAGCTCGGAGCAGTCATAGGAAAGTTTCGAACCCGCAATAGAGACAGAAATATTCTAACGCGATTCATAAACCTTGAAACCATCTTCTATCAGTGGACGACACAGGCGGGGAGGTGGTTCTTATATAAGCTTACAACAATTCCCGGAACCAATTTCGTAATATGGAAGGATCTCCTTCTAAAGCTCGGTGGTTGGGATACTAAAGCCCTTGCAGAGGATACCGAGCTGTCTATAAGGGTATACTTAAACAAGCTACTTATAAAGATGGTTCCTTACGCTATTACATGGGAAGAAGAACCGGAAAGGCTAAAAGTGTGGTTCAAGCAAAGGACAAGATGGGCAAAAGGAAACATATATGTGCTTTTAAAATTTTTCTTCCCCCTTCTTTTTTCAGGAAATCTGAGGCTTTTGATAGATCTATTCTACCTCCTTGTTGTATACTTTCTCTTTCTTTTGAGCGTTTCAGCCTCCCTTTTTATCTTCCTTCTTGGAGTAACGGGCTTGGGAAAGCTTGTCTTAAAAGGCCCCTTTGATCTCCTATGGCTAATGGCAGTTGTGCTTTTCGTGGTGGAGCTTGGCATAACCCTAACCCCGGAACCAGGAGAAAATAGAAGAAGTAATCTTCTTTTGGCAGTTTTGATGTATTTCACTTATACCCAAATGTGGGTTCTTGTAGTCTTAAACGCCATATGGCAATCCCTGATTTCAATTCTAAAGGGAGAAAGAACATTTTGGTATAAAACAGAAAGGGCAAGGTGATTAAAGATGCTTAAAAGGAGGACATTAAGAAGGGAAGCTTTACTGGTTATCTTGCTCTCTGTAGTACTTCCAACGACCCTTTGTATGGGGATAGGTAGCGCTCTAATAAGGAACGTAAGAACTGCCTTAAAA
>JAGHDO010000063.1 GCA_021159885.1 Synergistota bacterium
GATGATCTTATCGATGTTTTGATCGATCTGGAGGTTGATGAAATCTTTGTTTCCTGTGAAACTGGCCACATTGGTCATCCCAGTTTAGGGTTTGCTCTGGATCTCTTAAGGAAGATATCCTCAAGAAGAGACGCTTTAAAGAAGGGCAAGCCTGTTCTTGGGGTGAGCACCGTTCTGACGGTGGAGAATCTGCATAGCTTTCCATATATAGCGAAGGAGGCAGAGATCGCAGGAGCAAGCTCGATCGTTATATCTAATCTCATTCCCGTTAGGAGGGAGCACGTAAAATTTGCTCTTTATGAGAATGATGATCCTCCAGAAGAGATAAGTAGGCTGATTTCTAATTCTATAACCGCACGACTTCATGCTGATGTTCCCAATTTTTCCCTCAAGACGGAGAGACACTGCCCCTTTGTTTTAAGTGATGCTCTTGCTATTCGCTGGGATGGGGAAGTTTCTCCCTGCTATCGGTTCTTGTATACCTCGGAGGAACACTATTTTAATAGAAGCAAGCTTGTTAAAGCTTTCTCCTTTGGAAATGTGCTTAGGGAATCTCTTTCTGGTATATGGATGAAGAGAGAGTACATCTGGTTTCGCTTCAAGGTCTCCTGGGGGCTTTTCCCATCATGCACGGATTGTAAGTTTAGGGAATCCTGCCACTTCCTCGAGGAAGTTGAGAACGACTGTTGGGGGAATCTTCCCTCATGTGCGGATTGCCTCTGGTGGAGAGGCATAGCCGTTTGCCCCTAAAACCCCGCGCTTTTGGCTTTCACGCACTAAGATTTGTTCTTAATTTTGCGAATAGGGGACATACGAATTACTTTCGTCTTACCTTAGAATTTTCAAAAAGATTCGGCTTTAGGGGGTGAGGAGTTTGAGTCTCTCCACTGGTTCTGCAGGCGGGGAAATGAGGGGAGAACGTCCTCGCAGGCATCCTTCTGCTCTCAGTATTCCAATGCTTTCTCTTAACGTTCTTGTGTCTTTCTTGGGAGCCATAATCGGGCTTGAGCTTATAACCAGATTGGGAATTACCACCAATACCTCCATCATTGGAGCTTTGATAGCCATTCTTAGAGCGAGGATACCTTTAAATCTCCTGAGGAATTTCAGGGATATTCACGCTCAAAATCTCGTGCAGACCTCTATATCTGGAGCTACTTTTTCTGCAGCAAATGGCTTACTGCTTCCAATAGGTATTCCGTATCTCTTGGGTAAACCGGAACTCGTGTTTCCGATGCTTGTTGGTGCCTTTATCGCGGTTGTGACTGATGCTACGATACTTTATTGGATCTTTGATAGCAAGGCTTTTCCTGCTTCTGGCACTTGGCCTCCGGGAATTGCAACCGCTGAGGCGATAATGGCAGCAGCGAGAGGAGGAAAACGCGCATTACTGTTGATTTACGGAGCTATAGGGGGGAGCAATAGGTAGACATTTTGGGATTCCAACTGATGTCTTTAAGCGAGCGGTTATCTCGTTAAGGGACTCCTCTACGATAGGGGTCATAAAGACGTTATCGTTGAAACCGTGGAAGGGGATAAGGGAAGAACGGACTTCGTAAGGATAATATTCCCAGGTGCTAACGGAAAAAGTATAGGGGGTGAAGCTCCGACCCTGGGCTTGATAGGACGTCTTGGTGGGTTAGGTGCTCGCCCTGAGAGAGTTGGATTCGTTTCTGATGGAGATGGAGCTCTAACGGTTCTTAGCGTTGCTTTGAAGCTTGCTGACATGAGGCTTAAGGGCGATTATCCTAAGGGGGATGTAATAATAACGACTCATGTATGCCCATTTGCTCCCACGAAACCTCACGATCCCGTTCCCTTTATGGATTCCCCGGTTGATATTCTTACGATGAATGCTTATGAGGTCGACGCTGAAATGGATGCGATACTTTCAATAGATACGACTAAGGGAAACAGAGTCATAAATCACAAGGGTTTTGCTATTTCTCCCACGGTTAAGGAGGGATACATACTCAGAGTTAGTGAGGATCTTCTTGATATAATGGAAATGGTAACTGGGAGGCTTCCAGTGGTGCTACCTATAACGATTCAGGATATCACACCTTATGGCAACGGTGTATATCACTTAAACAGCATAATGCAACCCTCGGTTGCTACTAAAGCTCCTGTGGTGGGAGTAGCCATAACTACGGAGGTTCCTGTGCCAGGGTGTGCAACCGGCGCTACACATCTGATTGATGTAGAGCAAGCAGCGAGATTTTGCTTGGAGGTCGCCAAGCGGTTTGGTGAGGGTAAGTGTCGCTTCTATGATGTAGATGAATTTAGACGCTTGAGAGAGCTTTATGGAGACCTTTCCTTCCTGCAGAGGGGGAGAGAATAGGTGATTATCCAGTTTTTTAAAGGGAGGGACTACCGTTTCAGCGATAGCGGAAAAACTTGCAGGCGTTAAGCTTGAAATCTGCGGTAGGATAACTCCTATGGGTACTAAGGTTTCTAAGAGAGGAAGGTCTGAAGCTTCGCATACCATTATGATAGAGAATGGGAGAGTTATTGGCATTGATGAGGAGCTTTGTAGTATCGTTGATACCCTTGGCCCTAAGGATGTTTTTATAATTTCTCCCAATATAGTTGATATGGATGGTAATGCTGCTATAATGGCTGGATCTCCTTTAGGAGGAGAGCCTGGGAAGA
>JAGHDO010000064.1 GCA_021159885.1 Synergistota bacterium
GGTATATATACGTGGTTCTGGGAGGAATGTTAACCTCCGTAGGCGGAGCCTATCTTTCCTTAGCTTACACCTCCATGTGGATAGAAAATATGACTGCGGGCAGGGGTTGGATAGCCATAGCCCTCGTTATATTCTCCGCGTGGAATCCGTGGCGTGCGCTTCTGGCTTCATACTTTTTCGGTGGAGTTGCTTCCCTTCAGCTGAGGATACAGGCAATAGGGACAACAATTCCTTCTTATCTTCTAATGATGCTGCCATATGCCCTAACGATCGCGGTTCTCTCGCTGATCTCGAGCGAAACTATGAGAAAGAGAATTGGTGCCCCTGCTGCTTTGATGAAACCTTATTCCCGAGAGGAGAGGGAATAGGACTTTCCGCTTTTTGCCTCATTTGCCTTCCTTCTGAGATTCACTTCCCAGTTGACATACGCCCTGTTATGTGCTACAGTTTCCTAGAAAGGTGCTACCAACTTATGGTAAGCTTTCAGAGAAAGATTCGTGGAGGCGATGATAAGATGAGGAAAGCTTTATTTATCTTTCTAGTTTCGGTTTTTATCTTTGGTGCTTTAGGTATAAGTAGTGCTATGGATAAAGGCATTGAGGTAGTTGATATGGTCGGAAGGCACGTTATGGTTCCCGTGAAGGTTTCCCGAATATGTCCATTGAAGTGGGGAAGCACGAGAATACTTGTTTACTTAAATGCTTCAAAGAAGGTTGTAGGGATTAGCGAGTTCGAGAAAAATAGAGGGATGAAAGTTTTGCCGTATTTGATTGCCCACCCTGAGTTTAAAAATTTGCCGATAGTTCAGACAGGGTTTTCTCCAAATGTTGAAAAAATTATCGAATTGGAACCTGATCTGATTATAGCTTCTTACTATACTGCTGGAGAGGCGAATAAACTGCAAGAGCGAACGGGAATTCCGGTTGTGGTTATTAAGCCTGGATTGGGGGCGAAAGAGTATGTAGATTACTCGGACGATAACAATGCATTCTATAGGTCATTGAAACTGGTAGCTAAGATACTCCACAGAGAAGATAGGGCAGGGGAAATTATAAGCTATGTGAAGGGTGTTGTGAAGGATCTTTCTCAAAGGACGAAAGGGATATTTGAAAAAGAGAAACCGAGGGTATACATCGGTGGATTATCGAAACACGGCTCGTTTGGAATAACCTCTACGCAGACAAGATATCCTCCATTTGTGTTAGTTAATGCGAAAAACGTGGCAAGCGGTATATCGTCCAGATCGAATACGATTCAGATTAGCAGGGAGAGATTGATTGCGTGGGATCCAGATGTAATGTTTATAGATGAGGTGAATCTAAAGCTCATTTTAAAAGACCTCGAGAGATCAGAATATAGGCAGATAAGAGCTGTTAAGAACGGAGAGCTTTATGGGGTGTTTCCATATCCGAGGTATGGATTAAATCATGAGATAGTTTTGGCAAATGCCTATTATATTGGCAAGGTCCTCTATCCCGATAGATTTAAAGATATAAATCCCGAGAAAAAAGCAGATGAGATCTTCAGTTTTTTCATTGGTAAGCCTTGCTATGAGGCTTTAGCTAAGAAACTGGGAGGGTATAGAAGGCTAACGCTTCCAAAAAAATAGTGAGATGAGAGGAGTGGAGGAGAAGTATAGGGTATATCTCAAGCACAAGCTGGCTTTTGGATTACTTTTACTCTTCTTTCTTGCTTTTGCCTCGAGCTGGGCGCTTTGCACGGGGGATATTCATCTCTCGGTTGCTCAGGTTCTTAAGGCTCTGTTTGGGAGGGGAGATCCACGCTCAGATTTGGTCATTTGGAATATTCGCTTGCCGAGAGTGATTGCATCTCTGCTGGTTGGAACCGCACTGTCAGTTTCTGGTTGCGTTATGCAATGTATTTTGAGGAATCCATTGGCTTCGCCCTTTACGATGGGAGTTTCACACGGGGCGATGTTTGGAGCGGCACTTGCGATAATAACCCTGGATGTCGGAGGAGCGGAAAGCAGTGGAAGAATATTCATAAATAATCCCTATATTGTTAGCGTATCTGCTTTTCTCGGGGCCTTAATGGGGGTCTTCGTTGTGCTAATTTTGGCAAAGCTGAGGGGATTAACTCCTGAAGCGATGATATTAGCAGGTGTCGCTATAGGTTCGCTTTTCACGGCTGGAACGATGCTCATTCAGTATTTTGCAGATGAGCTTCAACTTGCGGCGATGGTTTATTGGACTTTTGGAGATTTGAGTAGACCAGTTTGGAAGGAGATCGCGATAATGACGTTTTTGATTCTTCCCTCGCTGTCTCTCTTTATACGTAGATGTTGGGATTATAATGCTTTAGAGAGTGGTGAGGAGGCAGCTAAAAGCTTGGGTGTGAACACGCAAAGGGTCAGGTTAATGGGAATGATCATTTCTTCGCTTATAACCTCGACATGCGTGGCGTTCGTCGGAATAATTGGTTTTATAGGTTTAATAACGCCCCATATTTGTCGTCTCACTATAGGAGGAGACTATAGGTTTTTAATACCGATCTCCGCTATTTTAGGATCTCTTATCTTGTTAATTTCTGATACGCTTGCGAGAACCTTGCTTTCTCCTATAGTTCTACCGGTCGGTGTTATAACTTCCTTCATGGGAGCTCCTACTTTCCTCTATCTTCTCGTGAAATTGCAGAGAAGGTGAAAATCATGATAGTTGAAATTGATGGAATTGAGTTCGCGTATAAAAGCGTGAAAGTGCTTAAGCACGCGAAATTTACGGTTGATAAAGGGGAAATCGTTGCCGTTCTTGGTCCTAATGGATCTGGAAAAACCACGCTTTTAAGATGCATGGCGAGGATACTCAAGCCCCAGAGAGGAGCCATACTCATAGAAGGTGTTAACATGAGGGAGCTTAAGTCCATTGATGTTGCCAAGAAGGTTGGTTATGTTCCTCAAAATCATAATGGAAGTTATATGACCGTTTTCAATGCTCTTCTTTTGGGAAGGAGACCTCATATAAGGTGGAGTGTGGGAGAACGAGATCTTAAAAAGGTTTCTGAGATGATAGGACTTTTAGGGCTTGAGGAGCACGCTCTCAAGCTTACGAACGAGCTTAGCGGGGGCGAACTTCAAAAAGTTATAATTGGAAGGGCATTAGTTCAAGAGCCAAGGGTTTTGCTTCTCGATGAGCCTACTAATAATCTCGACCCCAAGAATCAAGTTGAGATAATGGGAATTATAAGGAAGATTTCGAAAGAGAGAGGTTTAGCGTCTGTAGTTGTGCTACATGATCTTAATTTGGCGCTTCGCTTTGCAGATAAGTTTTTGATGCTCAAAGATGGAGAAATATTTGCTCAGGGAGGAAGAGAGATAACAACGCCGGAAAATATACGAGAAGTTTACGGAATCGAAGCCGAGATTGTGAAGTACAAAGGTATACCCGTGGTTATCCCGGTGTATAATTCTGCTTGAAGGTTTTAAGCAGAAGCGGGTTCTACCGCTGCCACGGTAGAACCCGGGTAATGAAATTAACATTATTTCAAGTTTCTCAAGGCTTCACCAAGCCTCCTTGTTCCTTCTATCAGCTCATCGGGATCTAAGAGTGAGAAAGCAAGCCGTGCAAACCTTTTTCCTCTATCCGGTTCCGCGAAAAAGCCTGTTCCGGGGACTATACCGACCTTGTAATCCTGAACTGCCTTGAGGGTCAACTCTTCAGAATCTATACCTTCGGGAAACTTTACCCAGAAGAAGAATCCCCCGCTTGGTACTATGTATTCAACGCCGAGAGGTTCCAAATTCTCATCGAGTCCCTTAGCAAGAGCGTCTCTCTTTTCTCTGTAGGCGTTTCTGAGTCTGCCCACGTGCTTCTTAAGGTCCTTCTTTTTAAGTATTCTATATAAGGCGTGCTGTAATATGGCGGGTGGGCATATTTCCATAGAATACTTTATCATTGAGGCCTTTTGGATAACGTCTTCAGGAGCGATCATCCAACCAGTTCTAACTCCGGGGACCATTACCTTTGAAAAGCTTCCCAGAGAAATGACTCTTTCTGTGTCTATTTTCGTCATCGAGGGAAGAGCCTCTCCCTCGTAGCTCATAAAGTGATAGGGATCATCTTCTATGATGAAGAAGTCATGCTTCCTCGCAAGCTCAACGAGCTTTTCTCTTCTTTCCCAAGATAGCGTTACTCCGGCGGGATTGTGGAAATTCGTTATCGTGTAGACGAACTTTATTTTTTCACTTTTCAACTTCTCTTCGAGCTCATCTACTACCATACCGTTTTCATCCATTGATATTGAGAGAATGTTCGCATCGTATTTTTTGAATATAAGCATAGCTTCAGGATATGTGGGAGCTTCTACGGCTATCTTTTCCCCCTCTTCCAAGAAAGTTTGAGCGAGGATCTCAAGTCCCTGCTGAGATCCTATGGTGAATAGCAAGTTTTCCTCGCTTAGCTTATCGCTTATTATTCCCCAGTCCTTTAACCAGCTTATCGTGAAGCTCTTTAGCTCATGTAGCCCTCCGACTATGGTATATCTCAAAGCGTGAGGACCATGCTCTTCTATCGCTTCCACTATCGCTTCTTTGAACTCCTCAGCAGGATACAGCTTTGGGCATGGTTCACCTGGAGCGAGGGATATCGTTCCGGGGCTTCTCATCAGCCTGAGCATTTTCTCTATGCCGGACGGTCTGATCCTTTCCCGCGCAAGCCTTGAGAATCTGCTTTCCCAATTCACGCTTTTACCCCCCCTTTAATAATAGCTCGGCTATCTGAACTGCGTTCGTTGCCGCTCCCTTTCTCAGGTTATCGGCAACGACCCAGATGTTTAATCCATGCTCTATAGTTTCATCCTTTCTTATTCTGCCCACAAAGACTTCATCTCTTCCGTCAACATCTATAGGTGTTGGATAAAGCCCCATTTGAGGATCATCCATTAATATTATGCCTGGTGCTTCCTTAAGAATCTTTCTTGCTGTTTCAACGCTTATTTCCTTCTCGAACTCCACATTTATAGCTTCAGCGTGTCCTCTGAGGACGGGGACCCTTACAGTTGTTACGGAAACCTTTATATTCGGGTCTTCCATGATTTTTACGGTCTCCTTTCTCATCTTATCTTCTTCTCTTGTATAGAGATCCTCAAGGAAGATATCTATATGTGGAATCACATTAAAAGCTATCTTTTTGGGGAATACGGATGGTTCAGCGCTTGGATCTTTAATCTGGTTCTTAAGCTCAAGCACCGCTTTCCATCCAGCGCCAGAAACTGCTTGATAGGTGGAGACGACTACCCTCTTTATTTTGGCATAATCATGCAGCGGTTTTAGGGCTACTACCATCTGAATCGTAGAGCAGTTTGGATTTGCGATGATTCCCTTGTGCTTAAAGGTAGCATGGGGATTTACCTCAGGTACAACGAGGGGAACCCAGTCTTCGTATCTAAAGGCTCTGCTGTTGTCTATTACTATGCTTCCAGATGAAACTGCTACTGGGGCGAAGGATTTGCTTATCGAAGCTCCAGCGGAAAGCAGGGTGAAATCTGCTTTTGCTCTTTTTAACTCGCTTTCTGTAAGCTTCCTAACCTTAACCTTTTCCTCTTTGAATGTGAGCTCAAATCCCTCGGATCTCTCCGATGCGAAAAGAAAGAGCTCTTTTACCGGAAAGCTTCTTTCTTCAAGAACTTTTAACATTTCTCTACCAACGGCACCCGTTGCTCCCACGATAGCCACGCTGTACATGACGTTCTCACTCCCCCTCTTCCAGCTTAAAAGCTTTGTGAAGTGCTTTTACTGCAAGGTCAGCTTTTCCTTCTCTTATTACGCATGAAATTCTAATCTCAGATGTGCTTATAAGCTCTATATTTATATCATTTTCTGCAAGGGTACCGAACATTATTGCGGGTATTTCTGGATTGGAGCATACTCCTGCTCCAACTATCGATACCTTAGCGACATTTCTATCGCCGCTTACCCCCTCGGCTCCAATTTCGTCGGATATCTCCTTCAATATGATCATGGCTCGTTCTAAATCGGACTCTCCTATAGTAAAGGATATATCATTGTAGCCCCCTCTCGGCTCACTCTGAATTATCATGTCGATATTTATTCCCTTTTCGGCTAAGGCCTTT
Source organism: Synergistota bacterium (assembly GCA_021159885.1). Lineage (NCBI taxonomy): Bacteria > Thermotogati > Synergistota > Synergistota bacterium. Next base: position 6,088 of record JAGHDO010000064.1, read on the forward strand.
GCGAACCTGTGGGCTATCCCCGGGATATCAGGCACTCCTAAGAGGGTAATCTTTGCTATTTTTTTATCAACCGTTACTCCGGTGACTACACCTCTTCTTTCCACGCTTACCTCCTCCCTTATCCATGTTCCCTCGTTATAATTAAAGGACGATCTGACATGAAGTGGGACGGAAAACCTTTTGGCAAACTCAACCGCCCTGTGCTGTAGAACCTTTGCTCCCGCTATCGCCATCTCAAGCATTTCGTCATATGTTATTTCCTTGAGTTTTCTCGCCTCTGGCACTATTCTTGGATCTGCGGTGAAAACGCCATCGACATCGGTGTATATTTCGCACACATCTGCTTTCATAGCGGCTGCTACAGCCACGGCGGTTGTATCTGATCCGCCTCTCCCCAGAGTTGTTATCTCCCCTCTTTCGTTCATTCCCTGAAAGCCCGCTACTATAACTACTTTTCCTTTTCTGAGCTCCTCTCCTATTCTCCATGTCTCTATTCTGACTATTCTTGCTCTTGTAAACAGCCCATCTGTTATGATTCCTGCCTGTGCTCCGGTGAAAGATATCGCTGGACATCCAAGCTCGTGAAGCGCTATTGAGAGAAGAGCGATCGATATCTGCTCACCTGTGGACGCGAGCATATCAAGCTCTCTTTCTGGGGGAGAGGGGGATAAAGAAGAAGCCATCTTCAGTAGCTGATCTGTGGTATCCCCCATAGCGGATACCACAGCTATAACATCATTGCCATCTTCTCTGGTTTTTTTAATTCTCTGGGCAACTTTTCTTATAAGGTCAAGGTTTCTTACTGATGTCCCACCATACTTCTGGATCACGAGCATTTCAAATTACCTCCATTACTATTGCTCCTCTGTAGTCTATGTTGGTCATTATAATTTCCACACGGTTTTCTATAATCTCTTCCCACCTTTTCGCCAGACTTGAAGCAATGCTTTTTCCCTTCCCAAGTGGAGCGAAAAACAGCAGGCTTGGGCCCGCTCCACTTAAAGCTCCACCGTATGCTCCTATCTTTAAGGCCTCCTTAAATAGATCATACATTCCGGGGACAAGAGAGGCCCTATAAGGCTGGTGAAGCCTGTCTTCAAATGCCCACTTGAGCAGTTCGGGTTCCCTCTCCTCGAGGGCAGTTATAAGAAGGCTAACCTGCCTCATGTTGAAGATTACTTCTTCCCGAGAGTAGCTTTCAGGGAGAACTTTTCTTGCTTCCTCAGTTGGAACGCCAAATGGTGGGACCAGGATAAAAGTTTCGGCAGGAAAGCCTCTGACTCTTAGTCTGTAAGGTTCTAAGCTCTCCTCTCTGTTATAAGCTAAGGTTATTCCGCCAAAGAACGCAGGATAGATATTGTCTGGATGGCCCTCAAGCTCAACCGCCAGCTTAAGGAGCTCTTTTCTTTTTAAAGGCCTTTTCAAAAATCTGTTAGCGAGCATAAGTCCTCCTAAATAGGCGGTTGCGCTTGAGCCTAAACCTCTCTTTGTAGGGATATTAACCTTAATGTTAAGCCTCAATCCCTTTGGGGGATCCTCACCTTTATATTCAAACGCTCTTTTAAAAGCAATATAAACAGCGTTGTCCTCGCCGGTGCTGATGCTCGGGTCCCCCTCAACGTTTATCTCGATCTTTTCTTCCTCCAGCTTTTCGCACTCAAAGATGTTATAGACGTTCCATGCGGTTCCTATGATGTCAAAACCCGGTCCTAGGTTAGCCGAAGTAGCGGGAACTCTCGCTCTTATCAATCTTACGGATCACCTCCTTCAGAACCCTGCTAATCTTATCACCTCCTTCAAGGAAGGAGGGCAGGAAGGTGGTTCCCCCACCAGGTTTATGGCAAGGTTTGGATCTTTCAGCCCATGTCCGGTAAGGACACAGACGACTTTTGCTCCTTTTGGGAAAAACTCCCTCTCACTAAGCTTGATAACTCCCGCTATTGATGCAGCCGAAGCTGGTTCGACGAATATACCCTCTTCCCTTACGAGAAGCCTATATGCGTTTAAAATTTCCTCATCGCTTACTTTATAGAATCCTCCCCCAAGTTCTTCGACCGTTTTAACCGCTCTTTGCCAGTGTGCCGGATTTCCTATCCTTATCGCGGTTGCTACCGTTTCTGGTTTCTCAAAGACTCTTCCCTCTACGATAGGAGCAGCTCCCTCTGCCTGAAACCCGAGTAGCTTTGGCAATTTGCTGGATTTACCCGCTTCCTTGAATTCCTTGAAACCCATTCCATATGCGCTTATATTTCCTGCGTTTCCCACTGGTATTGCCAGAAAGTCTGGTGCGTCTCCCAGGGACTCGCATACTTCAAATGCAGCTGTTTTTTGCCCCTGGAGTCTATTTGGATTTAGCGAATTAACGAGCGTTATTGGATAGCTTTCGGTTAGCTCTTTTATTACCCTAAGACCATCATCGAAGTTCCCCTCTATCGCTATTACTCTGGCACCTGCTGCCAGAGCTTGCGCAAGCTTGCCTAACGCTATTGCCTCTTTAGGAACGAGAACGATACATTTTAGCCCGGTTCTCGCTGCGTAGGCGGCAGCCGAAGCTGATGTATTTCCCGTCGAGGCACATGCTATTGCCTTTGCTCCTTCCTCTATAGCCTTGGCTACCGCCATCACCATGCCTCTATCTTTAAAGGAGCCCGTTGGGTTCATTCCCTCATATTTAAGGTAAAGCTCGAAACCGAACTTAAATTTCCTTTCGATATTGCTTGCTCTTATAAGGGGGGTGTTTCCCTCCCCTAAGGTTATAATTGGGGTCTTCTCGGTAATAGGTAGAAACTCTCTCCATTTTCGCATAACTCCTTCCGCATCCATAGTACATCTACTCCTTTAAGCTTTCGACGATTTCTATTGCCTTATCCACGTCTTTATTCTCTCCCCAAACTGCTATGCTTACCGCTCCCTGCGAGTCTCCGAGTCCTCCCTTGCTTACCAGGAAAGCTTCTACGTTAGCCAGCGTGAAGAAAGCTTCTATCTCCGTTATGGTTTTTCCATAACACACTGGCATCAGGCCTATCTTAAACCCATCGGCATAGTCGAGTTCCTCTATGCCAAGAACGGATGAGGCAAGCTTGACTGAGGGAATAAGCTTTTCTAAGCCTACTGGTATTATAAGATTGACCCCTCTTGATACAACTGGCCCAAGGATCTTGCCGATAGTTCCTCCTACTGGGTTTCCGAGCATTATACCGACATTTCCCTCAAAGTCTATCGCGTTTGCTCCCTTGATTATCACATCATCTTTACCGAGCTTGCTTAGAACATCATCATATGATTCGTTTGCCTCCTTTCCCTTGTAAAGGATTATTGGAGGTATTCTCTCCTCCTTTGGAAGGACCTTTAACTCTCCATTTTCTATGTATCCGGCAAGAAATCTGCTCTTTTCCACCTTCTTACCGAGAATTTCCTCAGCGACGTAAGCGTTAGTTGATCCTGGATTTATAACTATATAGCCTTCTTCAAGCGCTCTTTTGACTTCAGGAAGCTTTGCGACCGCCTTAGCTATTAATCTCTTTGATTCACCCGGTTTTAGAACGAATAAAGCTTTTTTCATCTCTTTTCATCACCTCTTCGCCTATTATTGGTTGGGGTTTAATAAATAATACCACAGAAATCTTCGAAGGAGAAGAAGGTTTTCGCGGAGAATAAATGTTATAATATTTTTAAATTCATACCCTTAGGGGGTGTTAATGGTGATCAGGGGAAAGTGCGTGTGGTATGCGCTAATTCTGGTTTTTATTGCGTCTTCAGTGGCTTTCGCGGTGGGGAATCCCGCATTAAACTTCGCTAAAAGCGTCTTTCAGAATGAGAGAGAGCCCAATCCCGAGGTATTTTCCTTTATCAAAAAACTTGGCTACGATAGGAAGCTCGATGAGAATGAGAAGCTATATATCGAATGGCTTGCGCAGGTTGATCCAAAACTTCAACACAGATTTTTGAGATATGCTATGGATGGAAGAATAACGAGAAGCGAGCTTGAGGCTCTACCAGACTTACCTGTTTTATATGAGGACTTTAAGGATAATAGAAACGGTTGGCCTGAGGTAAGTACCTATCAAAGAAAGATGTTTGTGAGAAACGGTGCCTTCTATATTGAGATGCAGAGAAAGGATTTGACCGCTATCTGCGTTCCGGCGAATGTTCAGCCCTATATAGAGAGATATCCTGACTATACTTATGGTGCTGATATATCCATTAAAGCAAGCGGGTATAAAGCGCCATGGGTTATATATGGGCTTATGTTCAGAGTACAGGATCTTCACAACTTTTATATGTTCCTTTACAGGGGGGATGGTAAGTTTTCTTTACAAGTTCTTTATGGAGGAAAGCCGAAGCTTATAAAAGACTGGACTTCAGGACCACTGGATTTCAGCTCAATGAAAGTAGTGGTTAGAGGAGATCATATAAGGTGCTATGTCTTTGGAGCTGGTGAAGGCGAGAAGAAGGTTTTTGATGTTCATGATTCCCGCTTGTCCTCAGGAGGCATAGGGTTGATAGCTATGGGAAGCGTTAAGGTCAAGTTCAGGAATCTTAGGGTGGTGGTTCCCAAGGAGGAAGCCTGGAGGTGAAAATAAAGCTTAAGGAGCCATATGGAATAGCTGGGGAAGCCAAACAGGGAATATGTGAATTGATAGGAAGATCAGAAGCTCAATGTTTTTTGTTGACGCTCCCACTAAGGAAACTCGAGCCTACCTTCAGAACGGGTCATAAGGCCCATCAGATTCAGAAGCTCAAGTATGCGATCTGCAAGTTTTAAGGTTGCGTTAATTGCTTCCTGATCCTTGCTTATTTCTCCTGATTCATATGCTATTCCGCATACTCCTCTGTTTGCAGGGATGATTTCATGTTTCAGGAAAAATGCGTTTATCGCGGAAATCGCGCTTTCGAGTCCGTATCTTCTTCCAACGACTATGGCTCCGCCAATTTTATTTTTAAGTTTCCCTCGGAGGGGCCATGTTCTGTCCATGAATGCCTTAACTTGAGCGGATACGTTATTGAAGTAAACCGGGGTTCCTATGATTATGGCGTCGCTTTCTAAAAGGAGAGGGATAATTTTCCCGCTCATGTCGTCCTTCAAAATGCATGTGCCGTTTTCCAAGCAGCACCGGCAAGAAGTACATGGTATTATCTTATATTTTGAGAGCTTTATTAATTGCCCTCCAGTTTTGGACATGGCGAGGTTAAGGAGATAATCTGTATTGCTTTTGCTTCTGGGACTTCCAGATATATAGATTATCTTTGCCATTTTTCTCCCCTCCTGTATCTTATGTTATGGTATACTTTTAGCATGTTTTATAATTTAATTCAAGGAGCTCTATCGCTAATAGGCAAGCTGGGATATATGGGCATATTCTTGCTTATGACTTTGGAATCTTCCTTTTTCCCCTTTCCGAGTGAGGTTGTAATTCCTCCTGCAGGTTATCTTGCTTTTCAAGGGAAGATGAATCTTTATCTCGTGGTGCTTTTCGGAACGCTTGGAAGTCTCACCGGTGCATGGTTTAACTATTTTATAGCTCTTAAGCTCGGCAGGCCATTTCTTCTAAAATACGGAAAGCGTTTTTTTATCTCGGGTAAAAGTCTTGAGAAAGCGGAGATTTTCTTCGCAAAATACGGAGGCATAAGCACTTTTATAGGCAGGCTGGTTCCTCTGGTAAGGCAATATATTTCGCTTCCTGCAGGGATAGCAAGGATGAATCCACTTTCTTTCACGATATTTACAACTCTTGGGGCAAGTATTTGGGTTAGCATGCTTGCGATTATGGGATACTATCTGGGAGATAATGAAGAGCTTATAAGGAAGTATTCCAATGAAGTGGGGATAGTCTTTGCTCTTCTTCTTGGAGGCTATATTTTGTGGAAATTATTAAGGAGGAGGGCTTGATTAGCCCTCCTCTATTATTTTCGCAAGGGTGTTTCCAACTTCCCATGTCTTGGTATCTCCACCCAGGTCAGGGGTTCTTATCAATCCCTCTGAGAGCGCTTTTGCAACCGCTTTCTCCACGCTCTCGGCTCCCTCGCTTTCTCCGATGTGATCGAGAAGCATTGCCCCCGCAAGTATCGTAGCTAAGGGATTTGCCTTGCCGGTTCCCTTATATTTCGGTGCGGATCCGTGAATGGGCTCAAACATTGAAACTTTTCCTGGATGGATGTTTCCTCCTGCGGCTAATCCTAAGCCTCCCTGTATCATTGCTCCAAGATCGGTTATTATATCTCCAAACATGTTGGGAGTAACGACTACCTTGTAGCTTTCGGGAGTTTTTACCATCCACATGGTTATCGCGTCCACAAAGGCATAGTCTTTTTCTATTTCAGGATATTCATTTCCCACTTTTTCAAATACATCTCTCCAGAGCGAGTAAGAGTGCGTAAATACATTAGCCTTATCAACGGCGGTAACCTTGTTTACCCCCTTTTTCTTAGCAAGCTCAAAAGCGTATCTTATTATCCTTTCACATCCTCCTCTCGAGTTAAAGCCTATTTGATAAGCGTATTCCTCATCTGGATCTACCTCTATTGAGAGGTCTATTTTTGCTTTATAAAGGTTTCTCTTAAGCTCAAAGGAGCTCTCTCTTTTAGATCCGCTCCATCTGTCTCCCAAGCCTACGTAAAAGTCTTCTGTATTTTCCCTAACTACGTAAAAATTGATATCTTCTGGGGTTTTATCCTTAAGAGGCGTTGGAACGCCGGGGAAGAGCTTTATGGGACGCAGGTTTACGAAGAGGTCAAGCTCAAACCTTATCTTAAGGAGTATCTCCTTTTCGAGGATCCCGGGCTTTACTCTTGGGTCACCAATAGCACCGAAGTAAATGGCATCCATTTCTTTGAGCTCCTCGAGCGCACTATCGGGAAGTAGCTCTCCCGTTTTAAGATAGTGTTCCGCTCCCCATGGATACCAGATCCACTCGATAGAAAAACCATACTTTCTTGCAACGGCTTCGAGTACTTTCACGCCTTCCCTTATTATTTCCTCTCCTATCCCATCTCCGGGAATTACAGCTATCTTGTACAAGCCTTAATCACCTCCAAGCTTTCTCCTTACATAGCTTACGAGCCCACCAGCAGATACTATTTCCAGCACGAATTCCGGAAGCGGTTCGGCTTTAAATTCCTTTCCCTTGGTTATATTCTTTATTATTCCTTTTTCCAGGTCTACTTCAAGCTCGTCTCCGTTCTCTATTTCCTCTGATGCTTCCTCAGATTCGAGTATCGGTAGACCTATATTTATGGAGTTTCTAAAAAAGATTCTCGCGAAGGAAGATGCTATAACACATGAAATTCCACATGCCTTTATCGCTATTGGAGCATGCTGGCGTGAGCTCCCACAGCCGAAGTTTTTGCCGGCTACTACGATGTCTCCTTTGCTGACCCTTTTCTTGAAATCTGAATATATGGGCTCGAAACAATGACTTGCAAGCTCTTTAGGATCGGTTGTGTTTAGGTAAATCGCTGGTATAATGATGTCCGTATCTATGTTATCCCCGAGCTTCCAAGCCTTGCCTCTTATCATGACTTCATCACCTCTTCAGGGTGGACTATTTCTCCTGCAATTGCGGACGCTGCGGCAACAGCTGGAGAGGCAAGGTATACCTTGCTTTCCTTGTGTCCCATTCTTCCTATGAAGTTTCTGTTCGTGGTTGATATACATACTTCACCTTTAGCGAGAACTCCCATGTGTCCCCCGAGACAGGGACCACAGGTGGGAGTTGAAACGGCAGCTCCACTTTCTATGAAAATTTCTATATATCCTAATTTGAGCGCCTCCATGTAAACTCTTTGGGTTCCGGGGATGATTATTAACCTGACATCTGGGTGAACCTTTTTACCCTTGAGAATTTCAGCAGCTGTGGCTAGATCCCTGAGCCTTCCATTGGTACAGGATCCTATAACAACCTGGTCTATTTTAACACCGCTTGTTTCACTTACTTTCTTCACATTAGCGGGAGAATGGGGTAGGGCAACCTGAGGCTCAAGATCGCTTAAATCCCACTCATATACTGCTTCGTATTCTGCGTCCGGATCGCTTTTGAATATCTGGTATTTTCTTTTCGCCCTTCCCTCAACGTATTTGATGGTTGTTTCATCCGGTTCTATTATTCCGCACTTTCCTCCTGCTTCGATGGCCATATTGCATATAGTAAATCTATCATCCATCGGTAAGTTTCTTATTACTTCCCCGGAGAATTCCATTGCTCTATATCTCGCTCCATCTGCGCCTATCTGTCCAAGGGTAAATAGAATTATATCTTTTCCTCCGACCCACTTTTTAAGTTTCCCCCTGTAAATGAACTTTATCGTTCTTGGGACCTTAAACCAGAGCTTCCCGAGGGCCCATGCTGCTGCCAGATCTGTGCTCCCCACGCCCGTTGAGAAGCACCCCAGTGCTCCATAGGTGCAGCTGTGAGAGTCTGCTCCAATTATTATCTCTCCTGGAAGCGTGAGTCCTTCCTCGTGGAGAAGAACGTGCTCTATCCCTCCCCTTCCAACCTCGAAGTAGTGCTTGACTTCGTATTCCAGGGCGAATTCCTTCATGAATTTTGTCTGCTCTGCTGATTTTACGTCTTTATTTGGCGTAAAGTGATCTGGAATAAGGGCAACTCTCTCGGGATCGAAGAGCCGTCTCGCTCCCATCCTTTTGAAATCCTCGATTGCTAAGGGAGCGGTTATGTCATTTGCAAAAGCAAAATCTACCTTCGCCTCGACTATCCTATCTGGCTTTACTTCTTCCCTCGTATGGGCTTGAAATATTTTCTCTACTATAGTTTTCCCCATTTTGATCACTCCCTCACTTCAGCAAGAACTTTCTCGAATTTTTCCTCGAATTTTCTTATTTCTTCTTCTTTCGGTTTGCTCAGAGCGTTGAAGATCAGGACGATAATAAAGTTAACCAGTAAGCCCCATAATCCAGCATGTATGCTGTGAAACTTGCTTGTGCCCCGAGAGCATCATTCCCGCTGCCATGATCCCTCCAACAAGCATTCCGAGGAACAGTCCAGCGTTGTTAAGTCTTTTTGCTCTCACTCCGAGCAATATGGCGGGGGCAACCTGAATGAGGTACTCGAACTTTATTTCCGTTAGTCTCCAAAGCGTTAGTCGTGGTGTTATGGCTATGTAAGTGAGAATTGCGAGAATTATAGCGTTGGCTATCTTCCCAACGCGGGCAAGCTCCTCTTGCGCCAGGTTTGGATTTGTGAATTTTTTGTGAACGTCGACTGCGTAAATCGAGGCCAGCGTGAGCACGACCGAGTCTGCAGTAGACATTATGGCTACTCCCACCGCGGATAGGACTATAACGACGAGGGCATATCCCAGCGTGGATTTCCCCATTATCTTAGATAAGAGCATCGGGAAAACATCATCTGACCTTATTTTTCCTAAATCTGCAAACATGGGGATGCAGATTATTCCGACGAAAAAGATGACTAAGGCAGTCATATAGGGCATAAACGCCATTAGTGCTAAGGATCTCTTGAGCGTTCTTAGATCCCGAGCTGCATAGATTCTTTGAATAGCCTGTGGATATATAGCTGCTCCTATTCCAACAAGTATGAGCACACTATACCATGTTACTATGACCTTGCCGGGGGGAGCTCCTACGAGCTTTGGTTTTATCTGAGCTATCTTCATCGTGATTTCGCTTAAGCTTCCCGCTTTTGAGAAGACCATTCCGATTATCAGAAGAAGCCCGAAAAGCATTGTAATTCCCTGAATGGTATCCGTCCATGCTACTCCTCTGAATCCACCGAAATGAATGAATATGAACATTATTATCGCGAAGAAAATAACTCCTGCTGCGTAGGGAATTCTTCCCCCAGATATGCCCCCCAAAATATGTCCCATGGCCATAAATTGCGCTAATACATAGTTGGACATCGCATATAGCATGAATATACTTACCAAGAAGGTCACCGCTTTGGATTCCGCTCTGTGATAGATGAAAAGTGCACCGGTTCCGAGCATAAGATGCTTTGCCGTTCTTATCACCCCTTTTAAAATGATATTTAAAGACTTGAAAATAAGTATATTATTTTAGATTGGATCTTGTCAAGGAAGAGGAAGTTGCGAAATTTCTCGCTAAAATATATACTTTCAAGAGAGCATTCGCTTTTTAGTACAAATGAGTTTTCAAATTCCCTGGTCTTTCGCTGTTTTCATATTTTGGAGAGCACCGTAACCCGCGGCGTTCTCCTTATAAATCTTTTTGTAGAGATGGAATTAGTTGAGGGTGGTTGAAAGCTTGCCTGAAAATGGGCACTATTGGTTTTTTCGCTCTTCCGATACTTTATCTCGTTCTATATGACTGTGGCATAGGTAATGGAGTATCACATCTGGCTGGTTTGCTCAAAAGGCACTTGGTGATCTTGCTTAAGCATTTATTCGAGGCTTTTTCTCAACGAGGTTTATATTTATGACTTTTTAAGCTATACTATTATTAAAAGTTTCAGAAAGAAGGGAGTTACTCGAGGGTGAGAGTCGCAGTTGTGGGTTCCATAAACATGGATTTGATTTTCAGGGTGAAAAGGCTTCCTCTTGAGGGTGAAACGATGGGTGCACTGTCCTTCTCGTCAGCGGGGGGAGGAAAAGGCGCAAATCAAGCTATATCGTGCGCCAGATTGGGTGTGGAAACTTATATTGTGGGCTGTGTTGGAGATGACCCATTTGGGAGCGAGCTTCTTGAGCGCTTGAAAGCTGAAGGGATAGATGTAAGCTTCGTCAGAAGGGCTGGTGGAATTTCCACGGGGCTTGCAGTTATACTTTTACTGCCTGATGGTGAAAACTCGATTGTGATATCTCCAGGAGCAAATTATGAACTTGAGGTTAAAGATCTTCTCAGCGCCAGGGAAGCCTTAATTAAGGCTTCGGTTTTGCTGTTGCAACTTGAGGTGCCTGTTGAAATTGTCATCGAAGCAGCTAAAATTGCTAAAAATGGAGGATCAACGGTTATACTTGATCCCGCTCCGGCTAAAAGGCTTCCCGATGAGATATGGAAGCTTGTTGATATAGTTCTGCCTAATGAAGTGGAGCTTCGCCTTTTAACGGGTGAGGAGGATGTGCTTGCTGGAGGACGAAAGTTAGTCGAGATGGGGGTAAAAAGCGTTATAGTCACGCTTGGGGAGAATGGTGCTCTTCTGATAAACCAGGATGGTTATATGAGTTTTCCTGCGGTTAAGGTAGATGTCGTTGATACCACTTCTGCTGGAGATGCTTTTGCAGGGGGACTTGCTTCCGCTCTCGTTAAAGGTTGGAACATTGAGGATGCCATCAGATTTGCAACTTGCGCTGGAGCGCTGGCGTGCACAAGGCTCGGTGCTCAACCGAGCCTTCCTTTTCTTAAGGAAACATTGAGGCTTTATGAGGCGATGTACAAAGGATGATAAAGAAATTAGGGGGTAATATATGGTTTCTTATCTTAACTATATTGATACTGGGTGGAGTTTTAACCTGTCTTGAGCCCAGGTTCCTCACTCTATCTAACATTTTAAACATAATAAGAC
>JAGHDO010000065.1 GCA_021159885.1 Synergistota bacterium
ATGATCCTACCGATAGAATCCGCCTCAACTATCTTACCATCCCTAACAACTATTTTTCCTTCCTTTAAAAGATACCTTACGCTTGATAGAGTATCAGCAACATCATCTTTCTTAGCATATAAGACTATATCCGCATCCGCTCCAACTCCAAGATGTCCCTTATTTTTCAACCCCAGCGCCTTTGCAGGACCGGCGCTAAGCATGATTATCATTTCCTCGAGGCTGAATTCTCTATCCATTTTGTGAAGGTGAATCCTTTTTCTGGCTCTTGAAGGAAGTCTTTTTATGATCTCATTTCGCGCACCCACGCTCGTAAGCCATCTTATAACCTGAGGGTAAAAGTAGAAAGGTCCTCCATTAGGACTATCCGTGGTCATAAACATCCGCCATGGGCCAAGAAGCAAAGCAAGCTCAAGACCAACCGCCCACTGAACCGCATTAACGAGATTGCTCATTTTATATCTATAAGGCACTATTCCCGAACCGCTTTCCATCTCCACATCAGCGCTTCCCCATCGGTTTCCAGAAAGTTTATGAAGTTTATACTCCCACGGCGTATCCGCCGTCATCGTCGTTGTATCCTCAAAGATAATCTGCCCCATATCCGCCGTAATATTTCTATAATTAGAAAGCTTTTCAACAACCTTCAGCGACTCTGACCTGAATGTTGCCCAACTATCTCCGCCATAGCAAAAGTATTGAAGATGAGTAAGATGAAGTCTGCTATCCTTAAAAGCTTCTATAGTATCCAAGGCTGCCTTATAGCTACCCGGAATTCCAAGATTATACGTATGAAGATGAACCGGATGCGGAAGCGAAAACTCCTCAACTACCTCGTTTAAGAGATTAACAACCTCGACAGGTTTTATCCCCCAAGGAGTTTCCTCCGAAAGAGAATTAAAAACCTTTCCCCACTTCCAGCTGTCTGTGCCCCCTGGGTTTACCACCTTTATAGCATACCCGGCAGAAGCCTTAAGAAGCCACCCTGCAAAGTACTTAGCTGCTTTTCTGTCTCCCTTCTTTATAAGGTGAAAAATAATATTATTATTACCCATAAGTATGTACATTCCCTTATCAATAACGGGCATATCCTCAAGCTCATCAAGAGCATGTCTTGCCTTTAAAGGAGGAACAGCTGGCTCCATAAGCGTGGAATACCCCAGAAGAAGATATCTATAAGCAGTTGTGAAAGTTGTTGGAATAGAAAAACCACTTCCTGAGCGAAGCTTTCCCTTTTTTCTCACCGGATCCTTAGCATGATCCTCCGGCCTCATGAGTCTCGCCGCATTGAGCTTTGGACCCGCTATATGACTATGTATCTCGATATTGGCAGGAGCTACTATCATCCCTCTTGCATCGATCGTTTTCACATCTCTACTATCAACGCGCTCAACTATTTTACCTGCCTTTATATGGATCTCCTTTTCCTCTCCTATAACTCCATTTAAGGGATCATAAACTAACCCATTTCTGATTATCAAAGCATCACTCATGATACTTACGCCCCCTTAAGTCTCCTTAAGATCTCATCGAGGATCTCCTCGTCAGATGGATAGGGAGATGAATCAAGTATTTTCTTAACTCTCAGCGGGACTCCATCCATTCTGTAAGCGGTGCCCTCAACGTATATCCCAACCTGAGCGGTAGGTATAACGATATTTGCGGAAACCGCGGTTAAGCTAAGCTTAGGATCTATAGCTATAAGGGGAAGCTCAAGCATCACTTTAACGGCATCCCGCGGGAAATTGGCAACTGGATCGGAAGCTATAACGAGAACGCAATCTACTTCTTTCCTTCTTAAAAGATCAACTGCGGAATATTCACCCGGATTATAACGTGGATAGCCCAACGAAAAGTTTATGGCAAACGGATACCCAGTCTGCCAGAGAAGGCTGCTCGCTGCTCCCTTAACGTTATAATGTCCCCTCATCGCTACGACAGACCATCTCGTATGAGCATTTAGCTCAACGACAAGAGATATAGCTGCCTCAACATTATGATATTTCCCCCTCGTCATGGTAAGCCCCATGCCTATGAAAACGACACCATACTTCGCCGAAAGCATTACATCAAGAAGTTTCCTTAAATCCTCAACCTTAACCCCACTTATCTCACTTGTGGCTAACTCTCCTCCCTTTAGCATGTATCGCAAAGCGTTTAAAACCTCATAATCTCCCCCAGGATTTACCCTTATGAACATATCTGCCATCTTCGCCGAGGGAGTCTGTCTAACATCAACCACTACCAGCTTCCTTCCCTTTCTCCCTTCGGGAGTAAACATACCCTTGGGAAATAAGGAATACCGCTCATAATGCCTCTGATGAGACTCGAGAGGATTGGAACCCCAAAACACCAGAACATCTGCCCTATTCTTGACCTCCCCAAGCGTGCAGGTAGGTATTCCCGTCTGATGTATCGCAAGTGCCGTTGGCCCATGACAAATGGAGGACGTTTGATCTATAGACGCCCCAATAAGCTCAGCGATTTCCAAAGCCTTTCTATGCGCCTCTATCGATGTCGAGCTTAAGCCATAAATGAGAGCATGTTTACTTCTCCTAAGTATGTCCACAGCCTTTCCTATGGCATCCTCAAGGGAAACTTTCCTTCCATCAATGGAAGGAAAGGATAAATCCTCACCATGCTTCATAAAGAGGGATCTACCTATTCCACAAGCCCTGGCAACGCTTTTTATCCTCCCATTCTCTACCTCAATCGATATGTCATCGCATAAGCAGCCACAGAAAGGGCAAACAACGTTTTCAATTCTCACCTTTTTTCACCTCTTCCAGCACTCTTTTCCAATCCCAGATTTCCTCCTCAGTAGGAGAGATATAAAGCCTCAATCCCTTAAGATCCGGCATTCCAACACCGTGCGTATTTGAAGATGTAAGAAGATTTGCCCAGGGGCCGTATGGCATAAAAGCCATTCCCCTTGGAAGGTTTCCCTTCGCTGCGCGTACAACTACCCTCCCAAAATCAGTTCTCAAAAGAACACTCATTCCATCTTCAATGCCAAGCTCTTGCATATCTTCCTCGTTAAGAAAAACCACCGCAACATCTTTCTTATAAGACTCGGTAGTTTTCCCATCATGAAGAGCTATTCCTTGACGAGCGGTGCGTCCGGTGATCAGACAAAACTCTCTCATCGTTATCCGATCCCCCTTTCATAAAGCCACATTTTTTCCTCGAGCAATTTATTTAGTACGTCCGCTATACTATTCCCCACAGCAAAAACTGTGCATACCGGTCTACCTCTTGGTATCAGCTCATCTTCATGAGGGATGTCCCTGAAGCCCCTCTCCCACATTCTCTCGCTCTTAAAGCCAGTGAGCCTACGCTCAGCGTAAACTATGCCCTTCGCTATATACCCCCTTGGCCTCAGAAAGAGATTGATAAGCTCTCCCCTACAGGCTGAAATATGAGCTATCATTAGACTCGTTCCTGTGCTTCTCTCTATAAGCTCCATAGAAGCGGTATACCTCGGGTTAACCTCTATAAAGTAGGGGCCTTTTTCACCTATCACTATATCCACTCCTCCAACGCCCTTAAAACCGGTGCTTTCAACCAGCCTTCCTACCCAATCCTCTATCCTGTCTCTGTAAATTCTATTAACGTGATAAGGATAAACGTTCCCGCACCATTTAAAGCCCCCCGCACCAAGATCTTGCAATCCTATAAGCTGTTTCGTTATACCCACGGGGGAAAATTCCCTGCCATTTGCAACAAATAGAAACGAAATGCTTTCTCCCTCGATAAACTCCTGAAAATAGTAACCCCTCTTTAGCCTCATGCCTTCTTTCCAAAAGTTTATTCCCTTTCCTCCACCACTTTTATACGGCTTCATAAGCCATCTTCCATCCGAGGGAGGGGTAAGAGAAACACGAGGTATACTTATTCCAAGACGACTCGCAAGTTCCCACCATTTTATACCAGGTCTGAGGACCTCCACTACAGAGAACTCGTTTCCCAGAATTCTTTCTCCCAAGCGCCTAAGAATGGCAGGATGATTTTCCAAAACAGATGTATAAATAATCTTTTCCTCAGGATATAAGGAAAGCCTCAGTTCAAGCTCCTTAAGTGAGCGAACAAGCTCAACGCGCGATGCTAATCTACAAAGATCCCAGTCTCCAAAGAAATCAACCGCTATTAATTTAGCTATTCCAGCTTTCTTTGCGGATTCAACAGCAGATCTTACGCTAAATCCAGCTATTATCATGATCTTAATAATCTACCGCCGACCTTTATAAAGGTCGGCGGTAGATATTAAATTTCCACGTCAGATCAGTTCTCCATATATTTCAAGGAGCTAAAGCTTCTATACAGCCACGTCCCACTGACAGTATCCCTTAGCGCCTTTGCCCTCACCGAGGACGTAAGGCACATCTCTCTTTATCAAGCTCGTAGCAGCACAGTTCTTACAACCCCTAACTGGCGCTCCGGGCTTATCAGGATAGAGAGCTATGATATTGGTCATAAGGGTCGCGGTAACAACTTCGGGCGTTAGGTAGCATGGGAAGTCTGCAAGCTTCATCAAAGCGGCAAAGCGCTGAGTAATAGCACATGCGGGATAGGTGTAACGGTGCGGATTCGAGATAACTTCATTCTCATCAACCGGCCTCAAATCTACCTCAACGCCCCTAATCTTTCCGCCTCCGCCTTTCGGAGTGATCTCAAGTATGCTCTCACCCCTGACCAGGATGTCCATGAAGTCCACATTATGGAGCTCATCTGCCTCACCACGTTTCGGATTCATAGCAGCGTAATTGTAGAAGCGCTTAACAAGGAAGTCCACCAGCATCGGAACCGTGATGCTATCCTTCCAGAGGATATAAGCGGTGGCACAAGCTGTTGAACCGGTCGCTATAGCCAAGACATCCCACTCGCTCTTGAAGGCATCCTGCTCAAGTGCCCTCTTCAAAGTATTCTCCATTACCTTAGCAACGGCCTCGTATATAGCGAATGTCATATCATCTTTGAACATATTATAAGCTGACTGAGCTATATGGTGTCCCACATCTCCAACACAGTAAGCGGGAACGACCACTATATTAGCGGGATGAACTCCTGCCTTATAGGCAGCCTCAACATAGGGTCTTATACGCTCCTTATACTCCTTCATGTACTTGCGAACATCAAAGGAGCTGTGAGGTCCATGACCTCCAAGATTATGGGTCTCCATCAATCTCGCCTGAGCCTCAACGGGCTCACGATAGATAAACTGGAACTGCTCAACTTCTGCCTGCTCGGCTTCTGCAAGGGTCTTACCACTTTCAACAGCAGCGCGGAAAGCGGCACCCAACCCATACGAGGTATTCATTCCCCAGGACTTAGCGGCGAGAATCGTGCGCTTATGATCCTTAGGAATGTCAAGCTTTTGCAAGATCCGGTTCACCACATTGGGAACGGAACCAACTGACATCGCGAAATCGACAACACAGGTGGGACCATACATACCACCGTATCTTCTCGCTGCTTCGCGCCCTATTAGAGCCTTATTTTCAGCGATAGCGTCGATAAATTTCCACATCGATTTCTTAAACTCAGGATCTATCTCATACAGAATCTCCAGAATTGGTGGCGTCTGATAGTGCTCAACAAATGGATCATCCTCCGGGCGAATCGTATCAGTTAAACTCTTTAAAATCTCATAGTGAGCATTAACTGACTGAACATGCAGATCTATAACTTCTTTCTTCTGATCCCCAATGGGTTTCATTTCGTTAACAGCATCAACATACGGCTTACAATCCGTGATCTTAAACTCTCCGCCCCTCTTCTCTCTGATGACTCCAAGCACAGCGTTAGCTGCCCCTACCGCCTCATTTACCATCTTCTGATACAGCTCTTTGCTCATCTAATCGACCCCCCTTCTTGGTTTTTAATGCCCCACTGCCTCAGCTCGTCTCCTCTCAGCTCTCACCCCCTCTTTAATCAGGTCATCGTTTTAAAGTAAGTATAATATTGCGTATTAAATAGTATATCAGATAATCAAGGAAATCAATTGTACAAATATACAAAAAATGGGAGATTGTATTGTCCTTGTGTTCATGCGCTGGCAGAGTTCCTATAAGCAAGAGCATTTATCATATGGGCGAGTACACCTGCCCCAAATCCGTTATCTATGTTCACCACAGCTATTCCAGGAACGCAGGTATTAAGCATGGTTAAAAGAGCAGAAATTCCATTAAAGTTAGCTCCATATCCAACGCTTGTTGGAACCGCAATAACCGGGCATGATACCAAGCCAGCTATAACACTTGGAAGAGCCCCCTCCATGCCTGCAACTACCACTATAACGTTAGAAGATCTTAAAACTCCAAGATAAGGGAAGATTCTATGAATACCAGCAATTCCGACATCATATATCCTCTCAACTTGATTTCCAAGAACCTCAGCTATAACAGAAGCTTCCTCAGCAACCTTTATATCAGAGGTTCCCGCAGTTACCACTGAAATTCCTTTTCTCCTTTTCTTCTTAACTCTCTCTAAAACTGCCATTCCCGCAGACTCACGATACTCTATCTCTGGAAGCTCTTCCTTTATAACATCAAAAATCTCCTCACTTACATGAGTGAAAACTATATCACCTTCTCTTTCTCTTAGCGCTCTTGCTATTCCCCGAATCTGCTCTTTAGTTTTTCCTCTACAAAAAATCACTTCCTCTATGCCCCTTCTTAAAGAGCGATGCGAATCGAGCTTAGCAAAACCAAGATCGATGTAAGGAAGATCCTTGAGTTCCTTTATAAAAGCATCTTCATCTATCTTGGACTCCTTAAATAGTCGAAGAAGCTTCCTAAGATGTTCCTCCCTTAGCAAAGCGATGTTCCCTCCTTTTTGAGACACAGTTTTCTACCTGCAAGCCTGACTCTGATTTCACTCTCCTCCATGAAAGCGAGGCTTTCTAAAAGACTTTTAAGGGGAGCTATAGGAATTCCTTCCTCCCTCCAAATTTTTCTCAAATCCTCAAACTCAACTTTAGCCCAAGAATTATCCTCTTTCATCCTCTTTATCCTAACCTTAAAGGTAGCACCTTCAAGCTCTATCGATACAATCTCATAAAAGTAAGGAAGAGATATATGCTCTTCCTTAAGAAACCTTACTCCTATAGTTCCCATTTCTTTAAATATAAAATCTACAACCCTGTCTTTTTCGCTCTCTTCAGTATCAACCAGAAGCAATACCCCAAGTCTTCCCTTCTTCGTCAAACCATTAATTGCATAAACGCTCTTGGCTCCTCTTTTAAGAATGCCATCCATATAAACAGGCAAAAGCTCAAGATTTATATCATCCAGGTTAACCATTAAAAGCATCTTCTCTCTCCTTACTTAAATGGGGAGGCCAGCTTTATGGCCTCCCCCATTTCATCCTAAAGCGTTTTTACTATCTCTACCGCAAGCTTAGCTACCTTCCTCGCTATATCCTTAGCTCCTGGAATAGCACCAGTTATATAAGCCCCCTGTTCTGCTATCTTTCCGGCATCTTTCCATGTATACTTGCCCATTGCAGCAGCTACCGCAGCTGGAACCGTAACATTTATAATGGTATGACCAGAGTATTGAAGCTCTTGAGCCACAGCAGACGCTATTGCAATAGGAAGTCCCCATTCTTCTGAAAGCTCTCCTTTAGCTGCTGCAGGAGCAGCTTTATGAGAAAGTCCTTCCACCTTATGGCTCTTTCCATCTATGGTTATCTCCATATCTATGTCAGAGTCGAACCCCCAATACTGCTTAACAAACGGATGGCTTCTTCTCGCAGCACCTGCGAGTTTCAAGAACTTAACTTTTATATCTTTACCCATAACCACTGATAGAAGCTTCGAAGCATTCTCTTCAACAAACTTCTTGCGTTCATCATCAAACATGCGGGTTATTTCCTCAAGGGATTTTCCATCTCTAAGCATGTTATAAGCTTTTTCTGCTCTCTTCGTTATTCCAGCTATTCTAATCGGTTCGCTCGCATAGATCATGACGTCAGTCACAGGTCCTCTCCTAACCTGCTCCGCTTTTCTCGCTATTGTATTCATGGAAATCGTTGCCATTTCAGGATCGAACCACTGCTCACGTTTTATCTTCCTCAAAATCTCAGCAGTTTTATCCATATCCCCTTTAGTATCCACAAGCAGACACATAGCTATGACTGCATCGCAAACCAAGTGTCCGAGAGGTGGATTAACCGGGCCACCCGAGAAGCCGGCCCCGAAGAATATGGCATTATCAAGAGCAGCCATTATTTCATTAAATGTCATCATCCCTATAACACTGGGAGCTCCTATATCCTTAAAGATCAAGGCAAGATCCCCTATGAAGTGAGCAGTATCGAACTCCCTATCAGTTCCCCTTATCTTCATTTTCTCCGGAAGACCCGCCGTTTCAGCAGCGGACTTTCCAGCAAGGTAAGATGTCGTATCCACAAAGAACTCCCCATACTGCTCTCCTATAAAACCATCCGGATGAACTATTTCCATCGCTGCAGCTGCTCCTAAAACGGCGCAAATAAAGGGACTGGGAGATAATCCTGCCCCACTATAGGCATTCATCATTGCCTCGGTTGCTATCTTAGCACCGTTTATGGCTATCTCAGGAAAGACTATATCCTCGCCCAGAACACTGTGCCCATAAATAGCTCCCCCTGCTAAAAACGGTGGGAGTTTCTTTCCAACTATGCTTGTAAGTTTTCCCTCTTCCATAGCATCGTATATAGCCTTAACCGCAGCGAAAGCGGATAACCTATTAGAAAGTTTGGGAGTTGGAATAGCAGCAACTCCAGCTCTATCTGCCCCAGCAAGGATCCTCGCCATGGCACCGAGCTTTCTGTTTCCTGCAGGAACGCCAGCTCTCGCATTGGTGCCAACAAGATACATCAATGAAGCCACTATCAAAGCAGCGTTAGCAGAATCAGCTCCCGCCAGCTTAGCTGCATCTATTGCTTTTTTCATTATGTCTTCGACGGGAAGTTCAGCTACACTTGCATCGGTAAGCTTATAATCCTCCCCTCTCATTACTTCCTCAGCTATAACATTAGCAGCTACTATAGCCGCTATGTTAAGCATCCCATGCCCTTTCGTTAAAGCCTCTATTCTATCATTGGTCATATAATCCGGTTTCGATGTCGCTGCAGTCACGGCAGCAATTACCTCTTTTTCCATCTTTCCCCCCCCTTTCAGAGATATTCATCAACTTCATACTACCTTTTTGTCTGAAGGTGCTACCTATATCAATTCTCACCTCCCTTTTATACATTTAATCCTAATTTTCAGTATAAGCTTCTTGAGAAATAGAATCAATTGTACAGAATGACAATAAAATCCCTTTTATCATGGTTCAGAAGCACATGTTCTTGAAAACCTTTCTTAAAAGGATGCTTAGAAACCATATTCCTCCCGAAACGGCAAGCCCATAAAGAACTGACATAGATGTATCTCCCAATTTGAGTATCTTCCAAAACAAAACCGCTCCTCCTCCACCTATCATGCTCAATACAACCGGTAAAACGTGATCTCTACCATCCTTGAAATAGAAAGCACCGATAAGGGGAATAAGCGAGCTCGAAACGAAAAGCGAAAAGGCAAAAATTGCAGCTTCAATAATATTTGAAAACCAGAATGCGCTCAAAAAGGATAAGCATGCAGAAACAAGAACACCAAGCTTACTAAGTTTAGCCTCATCCATGAGATGAAATCTAAGAGGTCTTAATATATCATGGGCTATAACCCCTCCTGCTATCAGGAGATAGCTATCTGCAGTTGACATAACCGCGGATAAGATAGCTATAACAACGAGGTCTCTAACACCTGGTGGCAAGACCGCTTCCACAACTTTGGGAAAGACGGCATCGGGCAAAACCTTATTACCGAGCAGAACAGCCCCAGTTAAGCCAACTATAAGAGCCACTATGGTCATCACAGCGTCTATCAAGCCAACAGTTGCCACTCCAAAGCTCGCAATATGGGGACTTCTGGCAGCATTACACCTCTGATAGAAGGAGGGATTAGCCCAGAAGGGAAAAGTAAAAACTATAAAAAAGGAGAATATATCCCAGGAAGAAAAGGCAGGTGGATAGGAAGAGGCTACTCTTTCTAAAGTATCCCAACCTCCAACTGCCCTTAGACTAAATATAACAACTATGGATAAACCTATAATAACAAGAAAAAACTGCGCTATATCGGTTTCAACAACCTTCTTAAAACCACCAAGCAGGGTATAAAAAACAGTTATAATGAGCACAATAAGTGCTCCATAGATAAAGGGAACGCCCAGCATAACTTTCATTATATGTCCTGCAGCCATGACGTTAGTGGCTATAAGCGTAACGCTATACAGCAAAACGAAAAGGGAAGATATCACAGAAACCAGCTCACCGTAGGCCTTCTCTATAACTCCGCCAACGGTAAAACCGCCTTCTATAAGATTTATCTTTCTGGCAAATATTATCGAAAAGGTATATACACCGATAGATGTGGGAATAGCTATCCAAAGCGCATCATAACCGAGCATGTAGCAATACCCTGTAAAGCCGAGTATTATCGCAGAGTCCACCCATGTTGACATCAAGGTCAAGGAAGTCTCAAGCATACCGAGCCTTCTGTCTGATAAAAAGTAGGATTTAAAACTATCTGCTTCCCTTGCCCTCCATAGACCGATAAGCGAAAGAAAAACCAGATAGAAAGCTAAGCTTGCCATGTTGTTTTCCCTCTTTCATCCTTGTGTTTAAGATTAAAAAGTAAGACGATGATCCAGAAAAAGATCTGCTCTAAGATGTAGATAAAGAGTAGCCACTTCCCATGCACTCTAAGCACCTCCTTACCTGCGTTTTAAACACAATAAAAGGTGGGAGATATACCCCCATTCCAACCCATAGGTTATATCTCCCATCTTAGGAAAACAAGTGTTTCGAAAAACAACGTTCTTTACTCTTCACTGTTCAGCTAAACATATAGAATTCAAGGTCTCTGCTTGAAGAGCTAACCAGAGGAAAAACGCAGATGGGGGCTTTTGAGGATCAAGCTGTGTCATTTTCTTTATCTTTTTTAACCTGTAAAATAGCGTGTTCTTGTGAATAAACAAACGCTCAGACGCAAGTAAAGCATTCATATTGGAGTTCAAATAAACTCTTAGTGTTTCCATAAGATCTTCCCTCTTTAGCACATCTTTAAGAATAGTTCTCACAAAGCGCTCCCTTAGCTTCAAATCAGCGCTTCTTATAAGATTTCCAAGTAAGATCACAGGAGCATTATGTATGAATATCCTGCTATTATCGAATTTCGAAAGAAGTATTCCTATTTCAAGGGCGGAAAGAGCTTCTTTGAACGAGGCTTTTAGATTTGGGAGTGCAGTAGCACAAGGTCCCACACCAGCATACGCACTCACGCCCATCTCTTTACCAAGGCAGGTTAGCAAATCCTCCAGCCATCTAAGATCTTCCATAGCAACGCAGCACCTAAAATCGCACTTATTCTCAACCTTCAGTATAACAAAAAGGCCCCCGCTTACGTGAGCCACGAGATCTTTATCCGTAATTCTTGGAGAGGATCTACAAACGTTCAAAACCTTCTCTTTAACATCATATCTAAGAGGTTTCTTGGATATGCTTTCCTCCATTATCCTCAGAGCGTTTCTTATAACCATCCCATATTCGGGTATACCTATGGTTATCGCAAACCTTGGAAGAAAGAAATCATATCCCAAGATATTAGCGTAGGAGGCCACATCCTCCCAGTTGCAATAGCCACTTCTGAGGAAACCACCTATAAAGCTATCCAAAGCTTGCTTTTTAAGGTTTTCCATCGTCTGAGCAAACCTCTGACGCAGAAGGAGTTCTATAGTAATAGAAGTCAGTCTTCCTATATCCCTTATATGTTCTCCCTTTCCCGTTATCCAAAGCACCCCTATAACCTCGCTTCCTAAAAAAATCGGAAAGTTAGCTCCACTATCCCCTTCCTCAGGATCAACCTCTACTATTTCCTTCTTTTCTATAACTTCAATGGCTTCCTTATAGGTTTGCCCTATCCACTTAGGATCGGTACTTCCCACAACCACGCCCTGATCGTTAGCTATGCTTATCTCCCTTCTCACCACCGGGTATATTTTATCGATTACCTCTTTTGCAATTTCCTCAGTTATACGCATGATCTAACCCTCCCCTTCTGCTATCCTCCTTCCATCCAGACTAACACCACTTAACCAGCTCTCCCCCGCTATTCCAGAATGCACCATGAATTCGTCGACCTTCGCCTTAAGCTGTCCTGCCATCTTTCCCTTCATAACCAAGCCATAAACCACGGGTCCCCACGAGCTCTGTCCCGCTCCATAGGCACCTTCCTCAAGCATTAGTGATATAAGCTTCTCACAAATATCATGAGCGAATATCCCTCCCTGTGAGAGAGAAAATATTTCTCCTACCTTTCTCTGAATCAGCGTGAGATACTTACCGAACGATTCTATATCCTTCTCAAGCAGGGATGGTAAAAGCCCCATCAGGATAAGATGGGAGATCTCAAAAACATTCGCATCCTTTAGAAGCTCAAACTTCTTATCTTCAAGCTTACCGTGAATGTCGAGATCAATGTGAGGATATACCACGAGGAAAAGCCAGTTCGGGGGAAAATCTATGTGAAAGAGAGGAAGTGGAGGATCCCGAGTTTCCACCTTTCTACCAGCGTCAACATTAAAGCCACCTTCGAAATAGGACATTATCCCAACACCGGATCTTCTACCTCTTTCGCTTAAATCTATTATGTCTCTCTTAGAGTGAGGGGTCTCATAGAGCCTAAAAATAGCCTCACTTATAGCCAGAGATAGTTGGGTTCCTGCTCCCAGCCCTTTATGAAAGGGTACGGACGAGAAAACTCTCACACTCAGGGAAATCTCCTTCCTTAGTAGCCTCCTTGCTCTTTCTATTATGCCCCTTATCTTAGCCACAGCCTCCTCACTTTCGGCACTAATAACTTCGAAATCGCTTTTCTTTATCTCGATACCCCAGCTGGGCTTTTCTATAGCAACTCCCACGCTTCCAAAAACCCTCCCGGTTTTACCAAAAGGATCTATAAAACCCAAATGCAATCTTGACGGCGTAAAAATTATCATAACAACCCCTCACTCCTTAAGAAATCTCTTAAATAAACCCACGCACGTTTCTCCTTGTCCCCGCCAGTCTTAAAAACGATCCTCTCGTTATCGCGGAAAAAGTCAGTTATCTTCTTTTCAGGATATATCCCCAATCTACTCACAAGAATGGCTCCCTCTATGACCAAGAAGCGTGCCCTATTGAACATACATGGAGCTCTCCTCACTCTCTCGAGGAGGACCTTAGCTTTAAAGTTAGCCCTGTTTTTCCCCTCCAATATGGAGCAAACCTTTACCTCCATATACATATAGGCGTCCTTTAAAACCCAACCATCAACAACCTCAGCGCTATCCCAAGGAAATACAGGATCTGAGATCACGGACTTCGCGATAATTTCAACGTTATCAACGAAGTTAACGACCGCTTCGCCTGTTACCTTTAAAAACTCATAAGTATCCGATGTCTTGAAAGGAGAGATAAGCAGATATCTATCTTCCAAAAACCTTATTCCCATGGGGGCTATGTTGAATTCGCTTTCCCATTTGGTCGTTAGAACTATTTCATAAATCAAGGCAGCTTCTCCAGTTTGCTTCTAAGTTTTATTAAATCCCCCGGCTCATTAACGTTAAAGAAGGCTTCTGAAGGGAAAAGCTCCGCCTCTATGAACTTCACCCATGGGGATCTTTCAATCGCACCGTGAAGGCTACTTATGCCACTTTCTAAGGCATCTTTGAAAAAAGGCGCTATTCCAGATCTATATATCGCATGAAGAGGTTCCATAAAACCGTTTTCCCAGCGTGGAATAACAGCAAGATCGCAGTCGGATAAAGAATTAATCAGTAGGTTTATTCCCTCTCCGGAGATCAAAGGCATATCACCCGCAACCGCGATAACTTCCTTTATGCCCCTTTCAGCAAGTCCCTCAAGCAGAGAAGCGAGAGAAGGCAATATCCATCTTTCATTATCCTTTATTAAAGGAACGGAGCAATTGAAGGAAATCTTACTGTAAACTAAAACATCCAACCCTATAGCCCTTAGACGGCTTATAACGAGGTCAATCATGCGCAGGCCCGGTCTGACTTCTATAAAATGCTTTCCCGGAAACCTGCGCGACGTTCCGACGAAAACTACAGCCAGCAAAGAAGGAAAGCTTTTCTCTATTCCCTATTTAGCACCAAACTGCTCACAGGCATCCAACAGATATCTCAAATAAGCTACCGCGGGGCCTCCGCCCATAAGCCCTGCCACAAGCCCTGCTTCTATAATTTCCTGCTTGGTAGCTCCAGCTTCTATGGCATTCTTAACATGAAAGGCAATACAGAAGGGACAGTGAGCAGTTACAGCGAGAGCCACAGATATGAGCTCCTTCACTTTAGTCGATAGAGCTCCCTCCTTCTCTGCCTCATGAACGAACCCCATAAGAGCCTTAACATAGCTTGGATCAGCCTCCCCAGCTTTCTTCATGAGATCCATAAACTGCTCATAATACTTTTTCATGTCAATAGATAAATCACTCATCTTCATACCCCCTTACCTTTCGGCACTTTCCAAAAAAGATTATATCACAGCACAGATATTTTACCATCTCTTCTTAAACCTCAAAGTCGAAAAAGTAAGTATAAGACTTCCAATAATAAGAAGCAGTATAATATCCTTCCATAAAATATCAAAGCCTGCCCCTTTAAGGAATATTCCTCTGATTATGTCGAAGAAATATCTCAGTGGAACGGCATAGGTAATATACTGGAAAGCCTTAGGCATACTATCAATCGGAAAGATAAACCCGGATAGATATATCGAGGGCATAACAACAACGAAGGAAACCGTCATCATGGCTTGCCCCTGGGTATCCGAAATCGTGGAAATAAACAACCCCATGCCCAAAGTGCTGAGCAGAAAGGCCAAGGATGACAGAAAAAGAAGGGAATAAGGCCCTCTGAAAGGAACTTTAAAAAGATATATAGCTACCAGGGAAACCAGAATAACATCCATAATTCCCAAAATAACAGCTGGTATCATTTTCCCAAGAATTATCTGATATCTTTTAATTGGAGTCACGGCAAGCTGTTCTATAGTTCCCACCTCTTTCTCACGAACCACCGATGTAGCCGTCAGCATCGTAGTTATAATCATCAAGACGGTGCACAGAATACCAGGAACCCATAAAGCTCTTACTTTTAAGCTCCGGATTATATAGAATTCTATCCTTAAGGATCGCCTTAGCTTCTCGGCCAGCACGATACGAAGAGCTTATTTGAGCTATATAGCTCATGCCGAGCGTAGCGACATTGGGATCGGTCCCATTCAGTATTACCAAAACGCTGCACGGAAAGATCGGCAAGAGAGAAAAACCGCTCTATATCCTGCAAGGGCTCTTTTATAGGCAAAATAGGCATCATCGTATTTCTTTCTCGGAAAAACTTTGGCTTCATAAAGTCTCTTAGCCCTCTCGCAGTTCTTCTTAGCATTATCAAGGGAAAGCTTGGCCTGGCGAAGCTTTTCCCTCACGCGGGCTATATCTTCTTCACGAGCTCCCTTCCTTATCATGCGATATCTCGCCTCAGCGCCCGCAAGGGTAGTTTTAAGCTTCCTTAACGTTAATCTATAATCTTCGTCGTCTATAAAAGCCAGCGGGGTTCCTGCCTTCACTCTCTCCCCCTCATCGACCGCTATTTTGGAAACCTTTCCTGGTACGAGAGAAGCAACATAGATAATATCTGCATCGACGGTTCCTGAAACTTTTATAAAGCTCTTCTCTTCCCCTCTCCCAAATCTCCCCAGATAGAAATATAAAGAGGCAGATATAACTACTACCAGTACAATGAGCGATACGAACTTTCTCGCTCTCTTAACCTTCACGGAAGCCTTTCCTTCCCTCCTCGGTTAATACACCCTCCATAAATATAGAAAGCACATTCTTAAGCATATCAGGGGGAGTAACTTCAAACTCAGCTATAGCATTAGGATTCACAAATTGTACTATCAAGTGAAATAAAAATCTTCCCATAAACTCAAAGCTGATATCGCTCCTTATCTCCCCTCTTTCCTGCCCTTCTTTCATGAAAGAGACGATTCTTCTTATAACTCTGCATCTTTTCTCCTCTATCTTTTCCCAGAGATCAGGCATACTTCTCAGATCATCAAGCATTGGAGGGGTAAGCTCTGAAACCACCTTTGAGATTTCTCGAAGCCAAAGAGAAAAAAACCTGGGAAGAGTCTTAGTCTCCTCAAGTGAGGAAAGCACTTTTCTCACCGCCGGTTCCATCATCGCGTCGATGACTTCCTCTATCAACCTCTCTTTGGATGGGAAATACCTATATATCGTTCTTTTGCTTATCCCAAGCTTTTTCGAGATCTCGTCCATAGATACTTTCCTGAAGCCATAAACCTGAAACAGCTCTTTCGCTCCCTTTATGATTCTTTCCCTCAAAAGGAAAACCTCCCCTTTGTAAACTAAAAAAACTATTTTCGTTTACACTATAACAAAAGCTAACCTAAATTTCAAGCTGTATAATAAAGGAAGAACTTCAGAGGAAGGAGGGCTATAAGGGAATGAAAAGGATATCTCTGAAATACAGATCGAGGGATGGCAAGAAAGAGGAAAAGGTAGAGCTTATTTGGGACAGCTGTGTTGCCTGCGGCTACACCGGAAGAAACAGAAAAGCGGTCTTAGATCACATAGAAGAGCTTAAAAAGCTCGGGGTTCCAGCCCCAGAGAAGGTTCCAGCAACGTACTGGGTAGATCCAGAAAGAGTAAGCACCTCTTCTGAAATCTACGTCATAGGAGATAAAACATCTGGAGAAGTGGAAGTATTCATGGCAAAAGACAATAAGGGAGAGACCTTCATTACCGTAGGAAGCGATCACACCGACAGGGAATTAGAGCGCATATCGGTTTCTAAGGCAAAGCAGATTTGTCCCAAAATTATAGCTACCGAATGTTGGAAGCTTTCCGAAATAAGAGAACACTGGGATAAGATAATCTTAAGAATGGAAGTAAAAACCTCAGAAGGAGAAGGGCCATTTACTCTATATCAAAAAGGGGAACTCATAACCCTCCTGCCTCCCGAGGAGCTTGAAAAACTTGCTTACTTGGAAAGACCTGAATATGCTCATCTCCCCTCCATCTTCGGAGGGACTATTCCCATCCTCACCGAGGAAACTATATTCGCAAGCGTTTACAGATTATCCATGCATGATCCCATATTAAACAGGACGATAACCCACACCTACAGAGTTATCAACCTTCCAGATAAAATCTAAAAATTCGTTTGTGATCAACCCACCTTAGTTGCCAGGAACAAAGCGATATAAGGGAACTTTATAAGTATAGCGATCATAAGAAGCATCATAAAAACAAAGGGAACGCTTCCGACTATTATATCCGTTATGGTTCCTCTCCCCCTTATTCCCTGAACCACATAGAGATTTAAGCCAACCGGAGGGGTTATCAAAGCCATCTCTATGAGAAGTATAAGCAGTATGCCAAACCAGATAGGATCATAGCCCTTATCGACTATTATGGGGAAAACTATGGGTATCGTTAAAACCATCATGGAAAGGGTTTCAATGAAAAATCCTAAAACTATATATAAAGCTATTATAACGAGAAGCGTCTGAAAAGGAGACAAACCAAGATTGGATATAAACTCGCGTAGGGTATCAGTAAGCCCAAGAGAAACG
>JAGHDO010000066.1 GCA_021159885.1 Synergistota bacterium
ATTTGAAAACTCGCGTAAAAATCATAAATCATTTTTACACTCCTCCCAAAAGGCTTTGAATATAATTGCCAATATCACTTTCATTCGATCTTACAGTGTCCCTTGATGAATTAAACTCCCGCCATACTTTGAGCTTGTGATTCCTCGTTTGGCTGCCTAAGAGCCTATTCCAAGGAACCGTTATAAATCCATTGCCACTTAGCGCTCTTTTTAAATTATTCAGAAAACTGTCTCTATTAAAACCTGCAGGGAAAGCATTGTGGGGAATCCATCCCCAGATTCTAAACTCCCAAAGATTTCTATTAACAGGATAGGCACAGGAAATATTGATTTTCGACGCCTTTCTCTCGGTCTTAGTCGTCCCGAATAACCGGTTTTCTATCTCTCTACTTTGGTTTTGGTTAGTAGTTTTCCACAACCCCGCTCCATTACCATACCCCAGCCAATTCTTTAGTGCTGGAGTGATTGGGACAGAATCTGAGTTTACCCACTTCTTTATTCTCATATCATTGATGCACCCATGATAATTATCTCGTAATCGTGGTGCAATCCCATCTACTTTTTTCCACCAACTATCTTTAGTTTCAAACCGGACCTTGGCAAAAAACATTTCTCTAAGATCTGGAAGATCGTTATTATTTCCATGCCTTAATTCTATCCCTAACTTGAAAAGTCTTTCTCGGTCTGTGATTTTTTCAATCGCCTCCCTAAATCTATCAAAATCAATCTCTGGACAACTATCTATTTCAACAACACCATATCCATGCTGGTTTTTTGCTCCGATTCCTCCCCATTCTGATGCAATGATAAAAGGTAGTAAAACGAGACTTTCATCAAAATCCTTATCTAAAGGAATTATTTTCATTTCTATTTCTCCCACAATTCCACCTCCCAAATACCATCCTCTATTTCTTCCTGATGGCTTAATGTTTAATACCCCTCCAGAGAAAACATTTTCCCCTCCACTCACAGTTAGTCTAAATGCCCTTCTCATTCCCGTAGCTCCAAAAATTAAACACGCAGGACAGTAATATTTTTTACCACTATTTTTATCCTCCTTAGGACATTTCTCATCAGTTGTTGGATCACAAGCAAGCTTACCTATGCTCCTTAATATTGCTTCGGCCCACCATCTCAAAGCGCCTATAATACCCGTTGATTGAAGCATCTCACTTATCCGATCGATATCCCCCGTCCATAAAGGAGTTATTACCTTAAACCTAAGAATCATTAGCCTTCCTCCTCAGAAAATATAAATATCACAAAATAAAGCGCTAATACTTCCTCCACTTTTTGAAATAGCATAATGTATACTATTTGTCAAGTAAGTATTTACTATTCAAAACACCTTTTCATACTATATCAATTTCCTCCTCTTCTGACACGAAGCCCGTTCCTATATATTCTATCATGTTTATACATCTTCTACACAATTGATAAAATCTGACGGAATCTGTCTCCATATCGATTATTAAGGAAGCCCTTCTTTTTATCTCGAGGTAAGTCTTCTCATCCACGAGGCATTCAAAAACGCTTTTCTGAACCCTTTTCCCATATCTTTCAAGAAGTTTTGCCATCGCGTTTCTTTTCTTGTCATCGCTTATGTCATAAGATATTACATAAAAGCTCTTTTTACTCATGCCCTTAAAAGATAGGGAGTATATCTTTCCTCTCCCTTTATCGTCTTTGCGAGAAGGTGAACCTGTCGATCTATTATCCTTCCAAGGGAACGTTTCTTCAGCTGTTCCTGAAATTCCGCTATTACCTTTTTCATCCCCTCAAAGGTGAGATAAACTCCGCTTGAGTCTTCCTCATCATACTGGAGGAAGCGAAAATCCCCAAGAAGGAGCATCTTCTTATTGGAAAGCTTAAGAAAGATTCTGTCCATCAGGGGTCTAAACTCTTCCATGAGATCCAGCACGAGGGAGGGCCTTCCATAATCTATGGCGTGGAAAAAACCTACATAGGGGTCAAGTCCTTCCTTATAAACGGATGATTCCACCGTATAGGAAAGGAGGGTATAAAGGAAGCTTAAAACCGCGTTAGCTGGATCCTCCGGAGGACGGCGACTTCTCGAGGGAAAGGTAAAGATCTCATTCTTTACGCATAGGTTTAAAGCCTTAAAGTAAAGATTAGCAGAGGCTCCTTCCAATCCCATGAGAGAATCAACGGTTTCGCAGAAATCTATCCTCATGAGAAGAGAACGCAGTTTCGAACATATATTCCTTATCTCTTCGCTTTTTATGTCCCAGTTGTATCTTTGAAGAAGGGTAATAGAGTTCCTTATCTTTCCCCTAACGAACTCTTTAGAAACGGATAGCTTAAAGGAAGAATCTTTAAATCTCTCATACTGTAGAAGCCTTAGCTCAACGTTCTTTGAGAATCTGCCCTGAAGCCTGCCCCTATAAGTGCCGTTTGCAGAAAGAAAGAGAACCTCTACCCCCTTTTTCAGGAAATAGCTTATAACCTGAGGGGTCAAGCGAACGTTTCCAAAGACGATTAATCTTTCTACGCTACCTTCGGGGTAACTTCTTATAATCTCATCGCCTAACTTAACGACTATTCTCCCTCTGTGCCTTGCAACTTCTACACCCTGCTCCAGAAGATATACTATCATGATTCCTCAAGAATAAGGCTCTCCCCCTCGAGGCGCAGGGTATAGCGCTCAGCAGATATCCTATCCAATCCTCTCTCTTCCATGAACCTTCGAATAGAGCGTTCGACATCAAGAAGCTCTTTTTGGGCAAGCTCAAACTTTCTCAACGCCTTCAGATAATCCATTATTATGGAGATTTCATCAGCTTCCTCACTCTCAGAAGCCTTAAGATGAAGGAGAGGAGTGGGATATCCTTCTATCTCCTTTCCGGAGAAGCAGTCAATACAACATTCCGCGGTAATATCTGGAATTCTGGAACGAATTTTGGGACAGCTCATAGGGTAACCGTTAAGTTTGCTTTTTAAGTAAGCCCTTTTATTTTGAACGCCGGACATATTCAAAAGAGCGTTAACCACCTTGTCGCCGTTTGAGAGATTGCCAAGCGTAAAAGTTATAACCGATATCTCGGGACCGGTAAGAAGAAAACCACTCTTGCACTTTTCATAAAGCTTAGCTATAACAGGGCATCTTGACTTTATTATCATAAATTCCTTATCCTCCTCCAGAATGAACTCTCTCTTTACGATTTCCTCCTCACCTGGGAAAGTTTCCCCAATGGAGATCCTAAACGCCTGAAGAAGCTCATAGGCAAAATTAAAGCTCTCCTCAGAAACAGCTTCCATGTCCATTAGGAAGGAAAGCTGATCCTCATATGGAGAACCATCAAGATCAACGAAGAAGCTTCTTGATCCCGTCCTTCTATGAATTCCAAGCGGAAGCTTTATAAGATTACCAAGTCCTCCACTTTTAACGAAAGCCTGTTTGGGAAAGAGTTCCACCGAGATCTCCCCGGGAAAGGGCTTTATAGATTCCAGG